>JBDTNT010000001.1:0-4973 GCA_039933615.1 Flavobacterium sp.
TCTTTTCAAATCGTTTTTCGAAACCTGTTGCTTTGTCTGTTTTACTTTTTAACATTTTGAAATATATTTAGTATGTTTTCTTTAATTTTAAAACTGCCTTTTCGGATTAAAAAAGGCATAAGTTATGCATGAGCTTCTTCAAATATTAAATTTGAGTGCTCAATTGTGATCTGATAATCAGACCGATGAATAAAATGCTATGTTTATCTGACTTTACGAAGTTATTAGTATTTATATACCATTTTGTCATCCTGACCAAGGAAGGATCTTCGCTCAGAAAATTGCCAATTTTGTCGAGTTACCAATGTAATTTCTCCTTCGTCGAAATGACAACTTTATGATAAAACCTGAAACTAAAAACTTTACCAGTTTCTGTATTTATGCCCTTTAAATGCAAAAAAGACTATCATAAAATAGGCTGGCAATAGTATTAAATACGCTAATTGATTCCCGCTTTTTGCTGTTTGGGAAATTCCGGCGGCTTGATTTGCTGTATTGATACTGTCTGCCAATAAACCATAGCATAACGGAAAAACAGCTCCTCCAATAATTCCCATGATTAATATTGCACCGCCAATTTTTGTAAATCCGCCTAAATCCTGAAGTGCCATTGGCCAGATTGCGGGCCAGCAAAGTGCATTGGCCAATCCTAAAAGTGCAACCAAAATAATAACCAAAGGTAATTCCGGGATTCCCGGCAGCTGAATCATAATTTTTGGTGATAGTATTGCGATAAATAACACTAAAATAACACCTAAAAAACCGGATACTTTTAAGGCAAAAACCTGTGACACATATTTAGGAATAAGTGTAATCCCTAAAACATAACCAATAACCATTGCGGTCATGGTAAATGAAGTGAGTTTCAGATAAAAAGCACCGCTCGAACCGTAAACGCCCAATTGTTTTCCGAAACCTCCAATAGAATCTCCGGCCAAAACTTCAGCGGCAATGTAAACCATTAAAGTAATCACTCCAAAAACCAACTGAGGATGTTTGAAAGCTTCTTTTATTTGTTTAAAAATACTCCAATGTTCTACCTGCCCTTCATTATCTAAATTGATTTCAGGAAGTGGAGAAAATTTAACTAAAACAGCCAATACAAGCATAATTACTGCCATATAAACATAAGGTGTTTGTAATTGTAAGGCCAGTAAATCGAGTGCGCTTTCTTTTTGAACCGTAGTCATGACAGCAATTTTATCTGCAGAATAATCGCCAATATTGGATAATACCAATGAAGTTAAAAGCAAAGGGGCCAGAAAACCTGCCAGTTTATTTGCAATGCCCAAAACACTGATTCTTGCTGCTGCACTTTCCCGTGGACCGATTACCACTACGTATGGATTTGCTGCTGTCTGCAAAACCGCCAAACCTGTTCCCATCACAAATAAAGCAATCAGAAAGAGGACAAAAGTCCGGGCTTCGGCGGCGGGAAAAAATAATAATGCACCAACGGCAATTACCAGTAATCCTAATGAAATTCCGTTTTTGTACCCTACTTTTTCTATTAGAAAAGAAGATGGAATTGCCATTACAAAATAAGCGATGTAAAACGCAAAGGTCACAAAATACGATTGTGATTCAGTTAGTTCACAAGCTAATTTAAAAAATGGAATTAGCGGTCCGTTGAGCCAGGTTACGAATCCAAAAATAAAGAATAAGGAAGTTAAAATAACCATTGGAATCAAAGTGCTGCTTTGTTCCTTTTTTAAAGTAATTGCGGTTTCTGTCATGTTTTTTGGTTTGGGTAGTTATTATTCTGAAATTATTTGCTGACTAATTCCTGATGATAGAAAAGAATGGTTTCTTCTAAAGCTTCATCAATGGTATATTCCGGTTTAAAGCCCAATTGGTTGAACTTTTCAGGATTGGCTTTTGAATGTTTGATATCGCCCGGTCTTTCTTCAAGAAATTTTATCTGCGATTTAGAATTGGTGATTTTTATGATTTTTTCGGCCAGCTCTAAAACCGAAGTGCTGTGTCCTAGCGCAACATTATAGGTTTCATTTCCTTTTTGAGAGGCCAGAATATTAGCTTTTACAACATCTTTCACATAAATAAAATCCCTGGTCTGCAGGCCGTTTCCATAAATTGTTATCGGCTCATTTTGAAGTGCTTTGTTAATAAAAATAGGTACGGCCGCAGCATAAGCTGATTCCGGATTCTGGCGCGGGCCGAATACATTAAAATAGCGTAACGATGCCGTAGGAACCTGATATTGATCGAGATACATTTTTAAGTAATATTCTCCGTCTAATTTCGTAATGGCGTATGGCGTCATTGGTTCAGGAAGCATCGTTTCTACTTTTGGCAAAACAGGATTATTGCCATAATTGGCTGCAGAAGTTGAAAGTACGACTTTGCAGCCCGGATTATTTTTCGCTGCTTCCAAAACATTTATAGTTCCGATGGTGTTGATTTCAATACATTCCCTTATTTTCAATAAGGATTCAGGAACACTAACCAAAGCGGCAAGGTGAAAAATTCCGCTTGCTCCGTTTACTAATTCGGTTACCAAATTTTCATCGCGAATATCTCCTCTTACAAAATCGACATTTAATCCGTTTAGGTTGTGTTCGAAGCCCGTTCTTAAACTGTCTAATATGGTAACTTTATGGCCTTCTTTTGATAAATGCTCGGCAATGTGGCTTCCTATAAAACCTGCGCCGCCCGTGATTACATATTTTTTCATTTTTCTTATTTTAATGATCCAATGAAATTCAAATTATAGTCTTGCATTTCACTAAATTGCTCTGAGAGGCTTTCGATCAGTTTAAATTGATTTTTTGAACGATCCAGGTTGTGTTCAGGATATTCTGTTTTATAGTAAACATCATCATTTAAAAAGTCGGTCAAAAAACGCAACGCCATAATAAATACCATAGTTTTTGCACCAAGCGGAAGGTATTTTATCTCTAATAAAGAAAGTGATGAATTCGTTTTTTCGAGAAAACCTTTTACATAAGCTTTGTAATACTGTAAATTGAAATTGACAAGTGCTAAATTCTTTTCATCTTCTGCAGCGGTATTGCAAATAGTCCTAATTGCATCTCCAAAATCATAATGAATAATTCCGGGCATAACTGTGTCGGTATCAATTACACAAAGTCCTTTTTTATTGGTATCAAAAAGTGCATTTGATATTTTAGTATCGTTATGTGTTACGCGTAGTTTTATTTTTCCGGTATCTTTTAAGTTTTGTAAAATATGCATTTCTTCTTTCATTTCGTGAACGAGATCAATACAGGTTTTGGCTAGTTCTATCCTTTGTTCCGGGGCTTCTTTTAAAGCGGTATCAAACTGCGAATACCGAAATGCCATATTATGAAAATTCGGAATTACTTCGATTAGTTTTCTGGCATCAAAATCGCTGGTAAGATTCAAAAATTCACCAAAAAGTTTCCCGCCTTCATAAGCGATTTCTTCGTTGTTTACGGTTTCAAAAGTCAGGCTCCCTTCAATATAAACCATCATGTTCCAGAAATTCCCATCCTGATCATGGTAATAGAAAATGCCTTTATTGGTCCCTATAAAAGTTAAGACACGACGTTTTAGTTCGTCTTCTGATAAATGTTTTAATTTTTTCAGCAAATGTTTGCTCACACTTACCTTATTGGCAATCAGTCCTGCAACATCTTTAAAAACACCATTATTAATTCTTTGTAAAATAAACTGTTTGCGACTATCGGTTGTTACCAAATAGGTATCATTGATATGACCCGAGGCCAATTCTTCAAAATTTTTGAAAACCTCTGTCTGGTCAAACTGGTCGAATATAAATTTTAAATGTTCCGCTACCATATTACCAGAGATTAGTTGGATAAACTTTTTGGGCTCTTAATTTTTCGATTTCTTTTTTTACGATTTCTTTATCTTCTTTATAGGTAACTCCAAACCATTTGGCATTTGACCGAAGTACTTCAAGAGAAGCATTTTCTGATTTTAAAATTTCGTTTACGACTGATGTTATAAAGAATTCGGCTTTAAGATCGTGTTCGTTTTCTTTAAGGAATTCCTCAAAAAGAGCACCTCCAAATTCAAAACATTTTGGTGTAAAGCCCCAGAAATTCATAGAAACGATCGTGTTTTCATCAATTGGAATAAATTCGCCGTTATCGTCTTTACGCATGAGTTTTCCTTTTATTTTTTCGATGTGTGTACGTTCGGTCACATCTGTGAGATAATTATTTTCATCGACCTGACACTCCCCTCTTGATACAAAACCATGATCCGAAACGGTATTTTTCAGCAAATACGCCATCATATTAAAATGACAGGATTCTTTATCCATTTTGGTTAATGCTTTTGCCATAATTTCAAAAGCTTCTTTTCCGTAAAAATCATCTGCATTTATAATGGCAAAATTTTCGGTGACTTCGTCTTTTGCCATTAACAAGGCGTGTCCTGTTCCCCATGGTTTTTTTCTTTCGGGATTTTGAAATTCTTCAGGGACATTATCAATTTCCTGAAAAACGTATCCTACTTCAGCTTTGCCTTCGAGTTTTTTATTGAAAATTTCTTTACATTCTTCTTCTATGTTTTTGCTTATAATAAATACAAATTTTCCAAATCCTGCCTGTAATGCATCATATATCGAAAAATCCATAATGGTATCTCCTTCGGGAGTAAATGTATCTAACTGTTTTAATCCTCCATATCGACTTCCAATACCTGCCGCCAAAATCACGAGAGTAGGTTTACTGTTGCTCATTTAAATAGTATATTAATGGGTTTATTATTTTTAAAATTTTTGGTCTTTTTTTTCTTTTCAATTCTTTAAAAAAAGGAATACATGCAAAAGGAATTACATATTAACAAGTTCTCTTATAAATGGAAAAATAAATATTAATCTGACATTATTTACGTTAATATCATAAACTATATGATTAATATTCGGCTAAAATATATATTAATATTTTATAAAAAAAGAAAAATGTGTTAAAATGTGCTCGAACACAATTAAAATGTTT
>JBDTNT010000002.1:0-16649 GCA_039933615.1 Flavobacterium sp.
TTTCTAGTCTGATAGTTGTGCTATACAGTAATCAATTTCGCGAATTAATGAATTTATTTTAAGCTTTGTCTCTCTCTTGTTATTATCACTGCCGAGCAATGAATTGGCTATCTTAAGTGTGTCATATTGCTTCTTCAAAGCTTCCATTTCTTCAGATTGTTTCTGGATAATTTGCGCAGCTTTGGCTAGTTGTAATCTAAGTTCCTGATTGTTTTTCTCGAATCCTTTTGATTTTTCAAAAAGCTTTTCGATTTTATATTCAAGAGTATCAATTATTTCGGCAATTACACTCATTATATATCCTATTCATTACTTAATCCTACAAAGTTAGTATTCCTTTTTATTAATGCAATTTTTTATCGATTTTTTTGCATTAAAAATAGGCAAATAAGTGAAATTCAATCAATTGTATTTTTGTGGCTTTTCACTCGGTTTTGGCTTCTTAATTTTTTATCTTAGCAAAAATGTTGCTTATGAGATTTTCACTACTTACGCTGTTTTTTTGTAATTTTATTTCTGCTCAGACCCAATATCCTAAAGATTATTTTCGCCCGCCTCTTGATATCCCAATGCAGCTTTCGGGAAATTTTGGGGAGTTGCGGCCGAATCATTTTCATGCAGGCTTCGATTTAAAAACAAATCAGAGAGAAGGTTTAAATGTCTATGCAGTTGCAGACGGATATGTTTCAAGAATAAAAATGTCAACTTTTGGAAATGGTAAATGTATCTACATAACACACCCAAATGGATATACTTCTGTGTACGGACATTTACAAACGACTATTGGTCCAATTCAGGATTATGTTCAGAAAACTCAATATGCCGAGCGTTCTTTTGAAATAGAAACGTTTCTAAAACCTAATGAATTACCGGTTACAAAAGGACAATTAATTGCTCTTTCCGGAAATACCGGATCATCTGAAGGGCCTCATCTGCACTTTGAAATCCGTGATTCTAAGACAGAGTTTGTTATTAATCCAATGTTTTTTGGTTTTGATCAGAATATAAAAGACACTAAAAAACCAACAATTTCCAGTTTGTATGTTTATCCTCTTACTGAAAATACAGTAGTTAATCAGTCACAACAGCCACTTTTATTGAGTCTTACACTTCAGAAAGATGGTACTTATCTGGCCGGAAAAGTAAAAGCGAATGGTAAAATCGGTTTCGGAATTTCCGTTGTAGATTTTGATGATGTTTCTAATAATAAAAATGGAGTGTTTAATGTTACTGCTTTTTTAAACGGAAATCAAAATTACAACTACCAGTTTAATACCTACTCTTTTGATGAAATGCGTTATGTAAATGCACTGATTGATTATCCGAGATATAAAAAATCAGGACAACGCGTACAGAAGTTGTTTATGAAAGCGCCATTTGCTTTAAGTATCATCAAAACGGATTCGCTTCGCGGAATCATTCCTGTCGAGCCCAATTTGTCTTCCATTTACCGAATAGAAGTATCTGATTATTTCGGTAATTTAAACTCAGTTGATGTGCCGATAGAATATGATCCTGCTGCACCAATTGTTAATGCTGCACCAAATACTTCGAAATATTTTGTTCGTTATAATAAAGATTCAAATTTCGAAAAAGATAATATGTCGGTATTTTTTCCTGCCGGTACTTTTTACGATGATTTTGATTTGAATTTTGATGTGAAAAACAACCGGATTTATATCCATGATGATGTTATTCCGGTACATTCTAATTTCACGATAACCATAAAAGATTCTACTTATTCAGAGCATTTAAGAGATAAATTATTTATTGCAAGAATCAGCGGAAACAGCAGAAGTTACAATGGGACAACAAGAAAAGGAGATGTTTTTACCGCGAAATCAAAAACATTAGGCCAATTCGGATTGGTTTTGGATACCATTGCGCCGACAATAAAAATTATAAAACCTATTCAGGATAAATGGATTAGTGATGTGAAGGTGATCCAGTTTACGATTTCGGATAGTTTGTCCGGTATTAAATCGTACAATGGTTATCTGAACGGAAATTGGATTTTATTTGAATATGATAATAAAACCAGAAAAATTACGCATAAGTTTGAAGATGCTATTGTTGCAGAAGGTGCAAATGATTTAAAAATTGAAGTAGTTGATAATGTAGGAAATTCTGCTATCTTTGAAACTCACTTTTTTAGAAGTCAACAAAAATAAAATTAAAACGCTTGAGTTATAGTAAATTAATATTCGTTTTCCTCTTTTTGTGCATTGGTTATGTGTCATTTGCTCAAAATGCTCGTGTTAAAGGAATCATTTTAGATAATGAAAAGCGGCCTGTTGCTGATGTAAATATTTCTTCATCAGGAAATTCCACTCAGACAAATTCTGACGGTTTTTTTGAAATTGAAGTTCCTTCAAATAAAAAAACAGTATTGGTTTTTACTCACATTTCATTAAAAATGATGAGCCTTGCTGTGAACTTAAAACCAAATGAAATATTTGTTTTTAATCCCGTAATGAGCAATGCCCAGGAACAAATGGGGGAAGTTTTTGTATCTTCTAAGAATAAAAAACGGGTTCAGGGAATCACAGTTATTGATATTGCTGCTATTAAGAAAATCCCCGGAGCTAATGCCGGAATCGAAAACATCCTGAAAACATTACCCGGAGTAAATTCAAATAATGAACTTAGCACGCAATATGCCGTACGAGGTGGTAATTATGATGAGAATTTGGTTTATGTGAATGAAATTGAAGTCTATCGTCCTTTTTTAATCCGCTCGGGACAACAGGAGGGATTGAGTTTTACAAATACAGATTTAGTTCAGAATGTTGATTTCTCCGCAGGTGGATTTCAGGCAAAATTTGGAGATAAATTATCTTCAGTTCTGGATATTACTTATAGAAAACCAACTGAATTTGGAGCATCTTTAGAAGCAAGTTTGTTGGGCGGAAGTGTTTCTGTTGATGCAGTTTCTAAAAATAAAAAATGGTCAGCGGTTACCGGAGTCCGATATCGTAATAATAGTTTGCTGGTAAACAGTCAGGATACCCAAACCAATTATACCCCGACTTTCGTTGATGTTCAGACCAATATAAATTATGATATTTCAGAAAAATGGCAAATGAGCTTTTTAGGGAATATTTCGCAAAACAAGTATTTATACCAGCCTTTGACACGTGAAACCAAATTTGGAACAATAGATCAGCCAATGGCATTAGCGGTTTATTATGAAGGGAAGGAAAAAGATCAGTATGATACTTATTTTGGAGCCCTGAAAACGACTTATAAAGTTTCGCCAACATTGACCCTGAAATTTATAGGTTCTTTATTTCACACTACCGAACAGGAACATTTTGATATTTTAGCACAATACCGACTTGGAAATGTAAATTCAGACGGAACAACTAATCTGGATGATGTTGATTTTACACGCGGAATCGGTTCTCAGCTCAATCATGCCCGTAATGATCTTGATGCATTAATTGCAAATGCAGAGATAAAAGGTTTTAAAGAATGGAGAGACAGCCAATTGGAATTTGGTTTGAAATATACAAGAGAATCAATTCGTGACCGGGTAATAGAATGGGAAGTGATAGATTCGGCCGGATTTTCTATAAATCCCCCGATTGTTATTCTGCCGGAAAATAATCAGCCTTATGAGCCTTACACCGGACCTTTGCTGCCTTATCAGGATATTCGTGCTGTTAATTTTAATACTATAAACCGATTTTCCGGCTACACGCAATTTAATCAGAAAACAGAAATTGGTTCAAGTCAGGTTTGGTATAATTTGGGAGTACGTTTCCAAAGCTGGAGTGTTTCGGGTGCGGCAGAAGAAGGAAAAAATCAAATCGTTTTTAGTCCAAGGGCTCAGTTCGCCATAAAACCGGATTGGGATATGGATATGGTTTTCAGACTTTCCGGAGGTTTGTATTATCAGCCGCCTTTTTACAGGGAACTTCGTGATTTAAACGGCGTTGTGAATCCGAATGTGAAAGCACAGGAATCTGTGCATATCGTTTTGAGTAACGATTACAGCTTCAAAATGTGGGACCGTCCTTTTAAATGGGTAACGGAAATTTATTATAAATCGCTGACTGATGTAAATACCTATTCAATAGACAATGTTCGCATTCGGTATGTAGCCGACAATAATGCGAAAGCTTACGCACAAGGTCTTGATTTTAGGCTGAATGGGGAGTTTGTTCCCGGAACGGAATCCTGGATAAGTTTTGGGTATTTAAAAACCGAAGAAAATTACGAAGATAAAGGCTATATCGCGAGACCTACAGATCAGCGTTTGAAATTTGCGATGCTGTTTCAGGATTATATGCCAAATATCCCAAGTGTTAAAATGTATCTGAATTTAGTCTATAATACAGGCTTGCCTGGCGGAGCTCCATCATATTCGGATCCTTATTTGTATCAAAACAGACTGAATGATTATCGACGCGCTGATATAGGCTTTGCTAAAGTTTTTGTGGACAGTAGTACCAAAAGTTCAAAAACAAGCTGGTTGAAAAACTTCAAAGAACTGTCTGTTGGTGTGGAGATTTTTAATGTATTTAATAATCAAAATGCAATAACCAATACATGGGTGAGGGATGTATATTCTAAAAACCAATATGCAATCCCAAATTATATGACTTCCAGAGTTTTTAACATTAAATTAAACGCCAGATTATAATTAATTCACAGAAGAGATACTTGTTTTGGGAAATTCCCGTTTTAGTAAAATGAAAAGGATAATACAATCAAAAATACTATATTTGATATTCCATAATAATTAGAATAAATGAAAAATTCATTAAAATATATAGCCTTGGCAATCATCGGAAGCTTAGCAAGTTGCAAAGATGAAACTCAAAAACCAAAAGTGATTTATGATGCGGCGAATAAAGCCAGTGTTGTCAATAAAACCGATTCAACGCAGATTGAAGTCGCTGATTTACCGATTCAGATGGAAGGAACTGATTATTTAATACATCCGGTTGGTGATTTGAGAGTGTTTGAAAAAGGAACAAAAGCACGTTATGGATCTTCAAGTGTAAATGATGTGAGTTTTACAATTTCAAATTTAGGAGAATATGAAATTACAGGATACTTGCAAAATCTGAAATTCCAAAAAACAGATTCAGACTCAATTCGTCCTTTGACAGATAAACCGGCTTTGATCTTAACGGCTACCTATTTAAAAACAGTTTCAGACAGAACTCAAAATCAAATTATGGTTTATACTCTGGCTGATTCGGATACGAATAAAGATGGTAAAATTGACACCGGAGATATTAAGACATTGTATTTGAGTAATATTAGCGGAGAAAACTTCACTAAAATTTCTGAAGACTTTCAGGAATTGGTTGACTGGAGTTTAATTGATTCTAAAAATCGTTTGTATTTCAGAACAATTGAAGATACGAATCAAAACGGTCAGTTTGATAAAAATGATGTTTTGCATTACAGCTACATTGATTTGACTTCTAAAAAATGGGAAGTTAAAAGTTATAAGCCGATATAGTTTTTAAGTTTCACAGATACTATGTTTTTTGTCATTTCGACGCAAGGAGAAATCACACAAGAAACTCCGTAAAATGCAGCGCCAATCTTTGTTGAGCTACTAATGTGATTTCTCCTTGCGTCGAAATGACAGTGTTAGAAATAAAACTTAAATTAAAATATCACTTTCCAAATCTGATTTTTCAATTTCAATTCCAAAACCTAAGCGCTCTACAAGCTCAATTACCAGTTTCTTATACCAGTTTTCAGATTTTGGATGAATGTATATTTTTTCAATCAATCGATTAATATCAACATTGATTTTCAGGCCGTCATTTAGCTTTAAGCTGCTTTTTGAAGTATCTGTGATAATACGCACTTCGCGTTCGTACTGAAAACTTTTTCGTTTAAACAGAAACGGAAAAAACAAATCATCAAACGGAATGTACTCTTTTTTGTAGTCAATATAATTTACTTCACCAATATACTGATCAAAATTATTCTCCGGATTCAATGCTTTTTGCAGTCTCCCAATAGTAGACTGAATGGCTAATCCTTCGCTGTTTTGGGTAAATATCTGCCACATGGCAAAAGACTCATATTCGTTGATGTGCCAGCTGCTAATCGCTACTTTTTCGCGGTGTATTTTGTAATAATTTAAAAAGTCGGGATTGTCGACTGCCAGTTTTTTGATCTCTTCAAATGTTGGTTCGCTAAAAGTGCCTTCGTACTGATCTTCAAATTTGTCAGAACGTGACATGAACAATTTTTTTGAAAGCAGTAAATCCAGAAATTTAGATAAGTCCAAATACTTCCAAACAATGGTATCCGGATCTTCAGGCAGCTTTATGTTTGGATTGTTCAGATACATTTTCTTTTTATTTAAAGGTTAAAGGCTCAGAATTACAAAGCTGTGATCTCTGAATCAACCTACGATTCGAAAGACTGCATGGTAACCAATTTGTTGTAAGTCCCATTATGAGCAATTAATTCGTCATGAGTTCCTTGTTCGACAATTTTCCCTTTTTGCATTACTACAATGATATCTGCTTTTTGAATAGTAGAAAGACGGTGCGCAATTACAATCGAAGTTCTGTTTTGCATCATGTTTTCAAGGGCAACCTGTACAAATTTTTCACTTTCGGTATCCAATGCTGAAGTTGCTTCATCCAAAATCATAATCGGAGGATTTTTCAATACAGCACGGGCAATCGATAAACGTTGTTTTTGGCCTCCTGAAAGCTTGTTTCCGCTGTCTCCAATGTTAGTGTAGATTCCCAAATTCAGCTCTTTTACAAACTCATACGCATTGGCTATTTTTAACGCTTCGATGATTTCTTCATCAGTTGCATCTAATTTCCCTAACGAAATATTTGCTTTTATAGTATCATTAAATAAGATACTGTCCTGAGTCACTAAGCCCATTAAGCTTCGGAGTGACTGTAAATTCATGTCTTTAATGTTAATCCCGTCAATTGAAATAGTTCCGTCATTTACATCATAAAAACGGGTCAGTAAATTAGCAATTGTACTTTTTCCACTTCCTGACTGACCAACAAGCGCAACGGTCTGTCCTTTTTTAATGTTAAGAGAAAAGTCTTTTAAGACTGTTTCTTCTTCATACTTGAAGTTGATGTTCTTAACTTCTATGGTATTATCGAAAGTAGTTTTTTCGATAGCATCCTGCTTTGATGTAATTGTGTTTTCCTGATCCAGGATTTCTAAAACACGTTCTGCTGCTGCATTTCCTCTTTTTACGCCATAAGAAGCTTTAGAAATTGCTTTTGCAGGTGTCAGGATATTATATGCCAATCCCATATAAGCAATAAAAGAAGGACCGCTTAGTGTTTTGTCGATCAGAACCATTTGTCCGCCATACCACAATAGAATAGCGATAACAGTAATTCCCATAAATTCACTCGCAGGAGAAGCTAAATTCTGACGGTTTCCGATACTGTTTGATAAATTAAAAAAACGTTCTGTTGAATTTTGAAAAACCTTATTGAAATAGTTTTCAGAATTATATCCTTTTACAACTTTCAATCCACCGATAGTTTCTTCGATAGTAGATAAAAAAGTACCTTGTTCTTCCTGTGCTTTTGTAGATTGTTTTTTAAGCTGTTTTCCAATCAATGAAATAATGTAGCCTGAAATTGGAATAAAAATAAAAACAAATAACGTTAGTTTTGCGCTGATAATCAGCATTGTAGTTATGGTAAAAACTATTGTTAAAGGTTCTTTTACGATAAGTTCCAATATTGCTAAAAATGAGTTTTGAACCTCATTGACATCGGCAGAAATCCTAGAAATCACATCTCCTTTTCTTTTTTCAGAATAAAAGGCCAAGGGAAGGTCAAGTGTTTTTTTGTACATAGCGTTTCGCATGTCTTTTAAAACACCATTTCTTAAAAAGGTGATAAAAAACATGGCCATGTAATCAGCTAAGTTTTTTAATAAAAAGATAGAAATTATAATCGCTACCATTATAGACAAAATATAACCCGGATCATGATCGCCTTTTGTTGTTGTTATATAATAGCTCAGGTAATCTTCACCATATTGCTGCAGTTTTAAAATTCCCTGATAGACCGGTTTTATTTTTCTTGCTTTTGTCTGGTCAAATAAAACCTGAAGCATTGGTATTAAAGCAACAAACGAAAGTGTACTGAAAAGTGCGTACAAAACATTAAAAAAGATGTTTAGGAACGCATATTTTTTGTACGGATATATAAAAGGAACTATTTTTTTGAAATTACTCATTTATTTTTGATGTTATTTTCTGCTATAGCAATAGCTTTTCAAGCTTTTTCAGTAATTTTTTTAGCTAAATTGGTTAGATATAGATTTATAGTTCTGATATGCCAATTGAATTTGCGCACACTGTGTGCAAAATTGCAAAAATTTCTATTGCCAGAGTTTAATTTGATAAAGTTTCGCAACTTCTGTCAGGGTTTGTCACTCCTTTTATTATTTCAATTGCATTCCTGCAATGATTTTTTGTATTTTTTCGTCTAAGAAACTTTCTGCTGCATCAAAATCCTGAACCGATTCCAATTCGGCATTTACACTGATGTAGAATTTGATTTTTGGCTCGGTTCCACTTGGTCTTGCACAAATTTTAGATCCGTCTTCCGTATAATAAATCAATACGTTAGATTTTGGTATGTCCATAGTAGTTTCTTCACCAGATAAAAGATTTAATGCAATCGATGACTGATAATCTTCCACCATGATAACACGTTGTCCGCTGATTTCTTTCAGAGGGTTTTCACGTAGATCAATCATCATCTGATTGATTTCCTGTAAACCTTCCATTCCTTTTTTGGTCAGGGAAACCAAAAATTCTTTATAGAAACCATTTTCAACATAAAGCTGTAAAAGTTCTTTATAAACAGAACTTCCGGCTGCTTTTGCCTGCGCGGCAACTTCACAGATTAATAGAGTAGCAGCAACGGCATCTTTGTCTCTCACGGCATCACCAACCATAAAACCAAAGCTTTCCTCGCCACCTCCAATGAATTGAAGTTCTGGGAAATCTTTGATCATTTTAGCAATCCATTTGAAACCTGTTAAGCCAACTTTGCATTCTACACCATAGCTTGTCGCTAATTCCATCATCATTGGGGTAGAAACAATCGTAGACCCCACGAATTGTTTTCCGTTAATTTTCCCGGCTTTTTTCCATTGTTTCAACAGGAAAGAAGTCATCAAAACCATTGTCTGATTTCCGTTAAGTAAAATCATTTTACCATCGTTATTACGTACGGCAACGCCTAAACGGTCACAGTCAGGATCAGTTCCCACTACGATGTCAGAATTGGTTTTGTCTGCCAAGGCCAAGGCCATTGTCAATGCTTCCGGTTCTTCGGGGTTTGGAGATTTTACTGTTGGGAAATTTCCGTCCGGAACAGCTTGCTCAGGGACAATGTGTACATTGTTGTACCCTGCCTGAGATAAAGTATCCGGAATAGATTTTATAGATGTTCCGTGCAAAGAAGTAAAAACGACCTGTAGGTTATCTTTTGCTTCAGCCGGAGTATTGAAACTTGCATTTTCAATAGATGATTTTACGAAAGCTTTATCAATTTCAGTATCAATATACTGAATCAGTTTTTCGTTTGCCTGAAATTTAATTTTATCGTATCCCAGGTTTTCGATTATGGTAATGATCTCACCATCTTGTGGCGGAACAATTTGTCCTCCGTCTTCCCAATACACTTTGTATCCGTTATACTCCGGCGGGTTATGAGAAGCCGTAAGTACGATTCCGCATTGGCAGCCTAAATATTTAAGGGCAAATGACAATTCCGGAGTTGGCCGTAAATCTGAAAATAAATATACCTGAATTCCGTTTGCCGAAAAAACGTCAGCAACAACCTTAGCCAGCGTATTGCTGTTATGACGACAATCATAAGCGATAACTACTTTTAAAGGTTGATTCGGAAAAACCTGATGCATGTAATCCGAAAGACCCTGCGTATTTTTTCCAAGTGTGTATTTGTTGATTCTGTTGTTTCCAACGCCCATAACACCACGCATTCCTCCTGTACCAAATTCCAGATTTTTATAAAAACTTTCTTCTAGTTCCTTTGGGGAAGAAGTCATTAATTCCTTAACCGCTGCTTGTGTTTCGTTGTCAAATGTAGGCGTAAGCCATTCGTTTACAGCATTCAAAATTGTGGGTGCTATATTCATCGTCGTATATTTTATATTTTAAATCAAAAATAATAATCATTTTCAGGAGCAAATTACTTCGTCATTTCACTCCGCTCGTGTCTGTTTTCCGCTATATCTTTTAATAGCGAACCCCGCCACAAAAGAATGCCGCTTTCATCAGGGCTGGGCTTTATATTAAAAATTAACCTCTCGGGCTACTTTATAACGTCCTTCGTTGTTTTTGGTTCTCAAAATTATTTCACCCAGAAATCCGGCTAAAAATAATTGAGTTCCTAAGATCATTGTTGTTAAGGCAATAAAAAACCATGGATTACTGGTTACAAGGCTGTATTGCATTCCGTTGTACATGTGGTATAATTTCGAAATTCCAATATAACCGGCCGAGCAAAAACCGATGATAAACATTATAGAGCCCATTGCTCCAAATAAGTGCATTGGTCTTTTTCCGAATCTGGATAAAAACCAAATGGTAATCAAATCCAGAAAACCGTTTATAAAACGCTCCATTCCAAATTTGGTTTCACCATACTTTCTGGCCTGATGAATCACTACTTTTTCACCAATTTTATTAAAACCGGCATTTTTTGCCAAAACCGGAATGTAACGATGCATTTCGCCCGAAACTTCTATGTTTTTTACAACGGTGTTTTTGTATGCTTTTAATCCGCAGTTGAAATCATTCAGTTCCACACCCGAAGTTTTTCTGGCTGCCCAGTTGAATAATTTTGATGGAAGGTTTTTCGCTACGACAGAATCATACCGTTTCTTTTTCCAGCCTGAAACCAAATCAAATTTTTCCGCTGTAATCATTTCATATAAACCCGGGATTTCATCAGGACTGTCCTGTAAATCTGCATCCATCGTAATAATCACGTCCCCTTTGGCTTTTGCAAAACCAGCGTGTAAGGCTTGTGATTTTCCAAAATTTTTCATGAAACGAATTCCTTTTACATTCGGGTTTTCTTTAGAGAAATTTTCAATAATTGTCCACGATTCATCTGTACTGCCATCATCTACAAAAATGATTTCATAAGAATAATTGTTAGATTGCATCACTTTAATAATCCACAAATAGAGTTCTTTTAGTGATTCCTCCTCGTTTAGAAGTGGTATAAGTATAGATAAATTCATTTATTTTTTATTCTTGTGTAGTTTTGCTTTTAAAAAATGCGGCAAAAATTAATCCGAAAATTGAACTGACTACTATTGCGAAAACAGATCCTTTTAGTAATTCTATAGTAGAATATGGGTTGTTTACTTTCATTTTTGCAATAGTCTCATTAATAATTGAGGCAGGTGTTCCAAATTTTTGCATCATTCCTACTGTATATTTAATCATTAACTCGCTTAAAGTTTCTTTTGCACCAGGATCAATAACATTAAATAAAAGGATATTAAAAAAAGTAGAAATTAGAATCCCAATTACAGCAGCTATAAAATAAGTTGTAAAAGCTTCTTTGAAAGGGAAAATACCATTTAAATCTCTCTTGGTTTTAGAAAGTAAAAGGATTGAGATAGTAAGACTTATTGTTATGCCTAAAAGCCCCATCCACCATGCAGTGAATAAATTTAAATCAATAGCATATATAGTAGCAGTCATTAATGCCGATGCAATTCCAATCATTACACCATATGTAATCCCGTTCTTTTTAATAACTTCATTAATCATATTCCTGTATGTTTTAAAATTAATCCACAAATATAGCAATTCCCAATATATTCGAAGATAAAAAAGCTTTTTGAATTTAACTAAAAAAAAGTGTACTAAAGATTTGTATATTAAAAAAGAATTGTAAATTTGCAAACTCAAAATAATTAAAAGTTTTTAAACAAAAAAGAGTATTGTTTGTTTACACCTTTTTCTAACCATGAAAAAGCTTCAAAATAAAAAATACTTTAAACAATAAATAAAAGAAAAGATGAAAAAAGGAATCCACCCGGAAAATTACAGATTAGTTGCATTTAAAGACATGTCAAATGACGAAGTTTTTATCACTAAATCTACTGCAGATACAAAAGAAACAATTGAAGTTGACGGAGTTGAGTATCCAGTTGTAAAAATGGAGATTTCCAGAACATCTCACCCTTTTTATACTGGTAAATCTAAACTTATCGATACTGCAGGACGTATTGATAAATTTAAAACTAAATATGCAAAACACGCTAAAAACTAATAGCAGTTTTTATTTATACAAAAGCCTTCCGACTGGAAGGCTTTTTTTATGCATTTTTCTTAAATGAACTTATAGTGCTTATATGGTATAATTAGATCTTCGCATAAAACCGCATAACTTTTGAGTCTGAATTAAAATAATCCGTGAATTTGGTACATAAAACTTTGGCTGTATTTTCTTTCTTTAAAATATTTGTAACTTTGATCCTGATAACCAAATCAGGATTTTAACAAATATTAAATTTATGAATTACATTCTTTTTGACGGTCCCGTCCGGAATGCTTTATTACCATTTACTTTTACAAGGCCTGTGGCTGATATTCTAATAGGAATTATGACAATTCGTCAAAAATGGGAAGCGCGCTTAGGTTCAACTATAACCACTATTACAGAGGAATATTTGTCAGCGAAATTTCCAATGGTGGAATTAGAAGAAAATGTAATGATCAATGCTGCGTTTTTGCCAAATGAAACGCTTGCAGAAATGGTTTCTGATCTAACTGAAAATCAGGCTATCTTTAAAGGGGATGATGTAATTGCTTTTTTTACCACCGAGAACCAGGAAGAAATTGATTTCGATTCGTACGAAATTATTCAATATAACGATGACTGCCTGACAGTAGAGCATACGTGGGATATTTTTTCTAAAAACGATGCAGCGATTCGCGAAGATTTTATTTATCTGACAGAAGACAGAAAATCACAACCAATCCCGAAAAGTGTTAATGTAATTTCACCTGAAAATATATTTATAGAAGAAGGGGCTAAATTGGAGTTTGTTACTTTAAACGCTTCAGCCGGGCCAATATATATAGGTAAGAATTCTGAAATTATGGAAGGTTCTGTAATTCGTGGTCCTTTTGCTTTATGCGAAAATGCGCAGGTAAAATTAAACGCTAAAGTTTATGGAGCAACAACAGTTGGAGTTGGTTCAAGAATAGGAGGAGAGGTTAAGAATTCGGTTCTTTTTGCAAATTCAAACAAAGGACATGACGGATTTTTAGGAGATTCTGTTTTAGGGGAATGGTGCAATATCGGTGCTGATTCTAATAATTCAAATCTAAAAAATAATTACGAAGAAGTAAAATTATGGAGCTATGAAACAGAAGGTTTTGCAAAAACGGGACTTCAGTTTTGTGGTTTGATGATGGGAGACCATAGTAAATGTGGAATCAATACGATGTTTAATACCGGAACTGTTGTTGGTGTAAGCGCTAATATTTTTGGCAGTGGATTTCCCCGCAATTTTGTTCCGAGTTTTTCATGGGGTGGTGCTGCAGGTTTTACAACGTACGTTACCAAAAAAGCTTTTGAAACAGCTAAATTGGTTATGGGACGCAGAAATATTGATTTTGATGAAACAGAATCTGCAATCTTAGAACACATTTTTGAGGAAACTAAAAAATGGAGAAAAGATTGACCTGCAATTTAGACTAATGTGCCAATTTGATAATTTAGTAAACCCGACAGGTTTTAAAACCTGTCGGGTTTTATTTTGGGATATATTTTTTAAAATAATCTAGCTATAAAATTGGCACATTATCTAATTTAAGAAATTATCTAATTATCTAATTGGCACATTATCTAATTAAATCTATCTTTGCACCACAAAAAAAGTGGGTTATCAAATTAACGATTAACCGATTAAACAAAATCACAAAAAGTAATGATTACAGTTAACGATATTTCAGTTCAGTTTGGTGGAACTACTCTTTTTAGCGATGTTTCTTTTGCTATCAATGAAAATGATAAAATTGCCCTTATGGGTAAGAATGGTGCAGGAAAATCGACACTTTTAAAAATAATTGCAGGACAGAGTAAGCCTTCGACCGGAAATATCTCAGCTCCAAAAGAAGCTGTTATTGCTTATCTTCCTCAACATTTACTGACGACAGACGGAGCAACTGTAATGGAAGAAGCATCAAAAGCTTTTGGTGAAATTTTCAGTATGAAAGCGGAGATCGATGAAATCAACGAGCAGTTAACCGTCCGTACAGATTACGAAAGTGATGCTTACATGAAGCTTATTGAAAGAGTTTCTGACTTAAGTGAGAAATTTTACGCTATCGAAGAAGTAAATTACGAAGCTGAAGTAGAGAAAATATTAGTTGGTTTAGGGTTTGAACGTGAGGATTTTACACGTCAGACTTCTGAGTTTTCAGGAGGATGGAGAATGCGTATCGAATTGGCTAAAATCCTTTTGCAGAAACCGGATTTAATTCTGCTGGATGAGCCAACCAACCACATGGATATTGAAAGTATTCAGTGGTTAGAAGATTTTCTTCTGAATGCGGCTAAGGCGGTCGTGGTAATTTCACACGATAGAGCATTTGTAGATAATATTACGAATCGTACTATTGAAGTTACAATGGGAAGGATTTACGATTATAAAGCCAAGTATTCTCATTATTTAGAGTTAAGAAAAGACCGTCGTATCCATCAGCAAAAAGCATACGATGAGCAGCAGAGAATGATTGCAGATAACAGAACTTTTATTGATCGTTTTAAAGGAACATTCTCTAAAACAGATGCAGTTCAGTCTCGTGTTAAGATGTTGGAAAAACTGGTTATTGTTCAGGTTGACGAAGTGGATACTTCTGCATTGAAATTGAAATTTCCGCCGGCAGCGCGTTCAGGACAATATCCTGTTGTCGTTAAAGAATTATCGAAATCATACGGTGATCATGTCGTTTTCAAAGATGCTAATATTGTTATCGAAAGAGGGGAAAAAGTAGCTTTCGTAGGTAAAAACGGGGAAGGGAAATCAACTATGATCAAAGCGATCATGAAAGAGATTGGAATTGATGAAGGAAGTGTTGAAATCGGTCATAATTCACAAATTGGATATTTTGCCCAGAATCAGGCCGCTTTGTTAGACGAAAATGCTACTATTTTTGAAACTATTGACGGTATTGCAGTTGGCGATGTCAGAACGCAGATTAAAAATATTTTAGGAGCTTTTATGTTTCATGGTGATGATATTACCAAAAAAGTAAAAGTACTTTCAGGTGGTGAAAAAACCCGTCTGGCAATGATTAAATTGTTATTGGAGCCTGTAAACCTACTGATTCTGGATGAGCCTTCGAATCACTTGGATATGAAAACGAAAGATATCATCAAGGATGCTTTACGTGATTTTGACGGAACTTTAATCCTGGTTTCTCACGATCGTGATTTCCTTGACGGACTGGCGACTAAAGTTTTTGAATTTGGAAATAAAAGAGTAAAAGAACATTTTGAAGATGTTGCCGGTTTCTTGGCGCATAAAAAAATGGATTCTATGAGAGAGATTGAAAAGTAATTTTTCGATTTTATATAAGTAAAAGCGCAGGGCTATTCCTGTGCTTTTTTTTGCTTTATATTTATGAGATACCCTTCAGAAACTGAAAGAAATTGCATCAATTACCCGCAAGGAATGTATGATGCTTGTGATTTCTTTATTTTATTGTTGTCCAGATGACAGGTAATTCGTTTTTCTATTGACGCTATTCCCGCCGTTATTTAGGGTTGATTATTTTGGCTTTAACTTCGGTTTTCCTCTGGGAAGATGTAAGAGCCGAAAAAGAAACCTTAGTGTAATCGTCCGGTTCTCGGTTTTAGCAGTTTTAAAGATTAAATCCTGATTCCCGGAGGTAGTAATTCTTTGTATTTTGGATTTTTTTTAATGAATAAAGCAATTTTTGGGGAAATAGGCATCAGTTTGAATTTCTTTTCGATAATGATTTCCATGATGTTTTTAAGTAGTGCATCAATTATGGCTTGATTTTCATAGCCTTCCGGTGTGTTGATTTTGGTTAGGAAAATTTTCTTTTCCTGAAATGAATATTCTACTGTAAGCATTCCTTCTGGTACTATGGTTTCAAATTGTCTTGCGAAAGTATTGTCTTTGATTTCCATAGATTCAATTGTTTGTTCCATAACAAATTTATGTTTTAGGTCATGTTTAAAAATAGGGCTGAGGCCTGAAATAAGTATGAAAGAAAATTCTGTATAAGATTTTTATCCGTATTTTATTTCAAATACAAAGGTAATCAATTGATTTTCAATATTGAATTATTTTTTAAGGAAGAGGTTATATTGACTATTACTTTAGAGTTGGATTTTTTGTTTTGTCACTACTTTTATGGTCTGAAATTTGTTTAAAATGTATTAAAAAAAGTAACTTTAACCCGTTGGGTGCAATTATTTTTGACACATAGAGACATAGTTTACAAAGTCTAAAAAGACGTTTCACTTAAAAATAAATCACATTAGGCTATGTGAAAAAAATATAATTTTCTTAAAACACCTTAATTTATGAATTCAAAATCTATGTTTCTAATGTGTTAAAAATATTTTTTT
>JBDTNT010000003.1:0-1887 GCA_039933615.1 Flavobacterium sp.
AATAGAAATGAATAAGTTTTTATTCGGAATTTTAGAGATTGAAATTATAGGTTTTATTCAACTCTTATATATTGAATTTTTAAGTCTTTAACCGTTTTTATAATAAAAAAAAACGGCCAAGAATATTAGAATTTTAAATAAAAAATATTAATTTTTTGCTTTAATTTAAAATGAAAAATTACTTTCTTTAATATTTATTATGTACTGTTTCTTAAGTATTGTCTGCTAAATGAAGCAGAGAAATTCTTTATAGTAAGAGTTTTTTTTAAATTAAGGTAATCTTTTATAAAATTTTAGTTCACCTTACTTATTGATTATAGGTCTTGAAATTGGTTTCAAAAATAAATTTTCATTTTTTATTCTACCAAAGTTGGTGTACTTCAGGTTTAATATAATGCTCATAAATTGCATTCATAGCCATTATTTTTTCAGTAGTTAGTTTTGGTAAATCATAAACAGACAGATTCGATAAAACATGATTTTCATTTGATGCTCCAGGAATAATACAGCTAATTTCGTTAAAACTCAAAATCCATTGTAAAGCAATTGGAGCTAAATTTGTTGATTCTGGGAAAAGTGCTTTTAAAGCTTCAACCGCTTCTAAACCTAATTGATAATTAATGCCCGAAAAGGTTTCTCCTTTATCAAAAGCTGCTCCGTCTCGATTGAAACTTCTATGATCTTGTGAATCAAAAGTTGTGTGGGAACTAAATTTACCTGTTAATAAGCCACTTGCTAAAGGAACTCTTGCAATAATTCCAATATCTTTTTTTTGTGCTTCTTTAAAAAATAATTCGGATGGACGTTGGCGAAAAAGATTAAATATAATTTGGATAGTAGTTACATTCGAAAATTCAATAGCTTTTAAACCTTCTTCAACTTTTTCTACACTAACACCTAAGTTTAAAATCTTTCCTTGTTCTTTGAGACGATCAAACATTTCAAAAATTTCGGGACGATAAAAAACTTCATTCGGTGGACAATGTAATTGAATAAGGTCTATTGTTTCTAATCCCATTCTTTTTAAACTATCTTCAATAAATTTTTGGAGTACTTTAGGCTGATATCCTTCACTAACATGAGGGTTGATGTGTCTTCCACATTTTGTTGCTACATATATACGTTCTGAACGGGAACGAACAATTCTACCAACTGCGGTTTCACTTAATCCATTTTCATAAACATCCGCAGTGTCAATAAAATTTACTCCGTTATCAATAGCAGTATTGATTAATTCGTCAGCAGTTTTATTATTAAAGGGAGAACCCCATTTTCCACCTACTTGCCATGTTCCCAATCCTATTTCTGAAATATTAAAATTGGTCTTTCCTAGTTTACGATAGTTCATTTTTTTTTAAGTTTTTAAGTTTCTGAGACGCTAAGTTCCTAAGTTTTTATTAGCAACTAAGAAACTTTTTATCTTAGTAACTCAGTAGCTTAGAAATTTAGCAATTTTTTTCTCAATCAAATAAATCTGAAGACAAATAGCGATCACCTCGGTCACATATAATGGCAACAATTACACCTGATTCAAGTTGATTGGCAATTTTTAAAGCTACTGCTACTGAACCTCCGCTACTCATTCCTGCAAAAATTCCTTCTTCTGTTGCAAGTCTTTTGGTCATTTCTCTAGCTTCTTTTTCGCTTATATCAACTGTTATATCCACTTTAGATGCATCAAAGATTTTAGGTAAATATTCTTTTGGCCATTTTCTAATTCCAGGAATTTGAGAACCATCACTTGGTTGAGCACCTACAATTTGAATATTTGGATTTTTCTCTTTCAAGTAAGTTGAGGTTCCAATAATAGTTCCTGTCGTTCCCATCGCAGATACAAAATGGGTTACAGTTCCATCGGTATCATTCCATATTTCGGGACCAGTAGTT
>JBDTNT010000004.1:0-1925 GCA_039933615.1 Flavobacterium sp.
TTGGTTGGATTGAAGTTATTTGTGGATCAATGTTTTCGGGTAAAACCGAGGAGTTAATCCGCAGATTAAAACGCGCTCAATTTGCCAAACAAAAAGTTGAAATTTTCAAACCTGCTATTGATACCCGCTATCATGACGAAATGGTGGTATCTCACGATGCCAACGAAATCCGCTCCACACCGGTTCCCGCTGCTGCCAATATTGCTATTCTGGCACAAGGCTGCGACGTAATTGGTATTGATGAAGCGCAGTTTTTTGATGATGAAATTGTTACGGTTTGTAATGATTTGGCCAATCAGGGAATCCGTGTAATCGTTGCAGGTTTAGACATGGATTTTAAAGGAAATCCTTTCGGTCCAATGCCGGCACTTATGGCAACGGCTGAATATGTTACCAAAGTTCACGCTGTCTGTACCAGAACCGGAAATTTAGCCAACTACAGTTTTAGAAAAACCGATAATGATAAATTGGTAATGCTTGGTGAAACGGAAGAATATGAGCCGCTTAGCCGTGCAGCGTATTATAATGCCATGAAAAAAAATCAGGAAAAATAGAGTGTTTCTCTTTTGATTTTCTAATCAATATTTAAGCTCAGATAAACAATGCAGGAAAAAGAAAATAAAAGAAAACAGACTACCCGTTTGATAATTACAGTTGGAGTTGCACTAATTTTAGTCGTCTTGGTTCAGTTCTTTTTTTATAAAAGCACTAACGCTTTAAATAGCGAAATAACCGAATTGGTTGGCAAGTATAATAAAAATTGTCCTTTGATCATTCAGAGTGGAATTCGTTTGGACAGTGTTAGTTTACCTGAGGCAAAAGTGGCCCAATATAATCTGACTTTATTACATGTAGAAAAGCAAACAGCAGATGTACGTTTGATAAAAAGCGAAATCGAAAAGAGTTTGGTGAGTACTGCAAAAGCAAATCCGGGTTTACAAGCTTTCAGGGATAATGGTTATGCGCTAATTTACAGTTACAGTGACCAAAAGAAAGTATTTTTGTTTAAAATTGTAATAGGACCGGATCAGTATAAATGATTTAATGACTTTAAATAATAAACCCGACAACTTTCAAAAAGCTGTCGGGTTTATTATTTTATAGAAGAATTATATTTTCTTTCTCATCCTTGCCACCGGAATATCAAGCTGCTCTCGGTATTTGGCAATTGTTCTTCTGGCAATCGGATAGCCTTTTTCTTTTAGGATGTCAGCCAGCTGATCGTCCGGAAGCGGTTTCTTTTTATCTTCTTCCTCAATTGTGTTCTGAAGAATTTTTTTGATTTCTAAAGTAGAAACATCTTCACCCTGATCATTTTTCATCGCTTCAGAGAAGAATTCTTTTATCAGTTTTGTTCCGTAAGGTGTTTCTACATATTTGCTGTTGGCAACACGGGAGATTGTCGAAATATCCAACCCGACCATATCTGCAATGTCTTTAAGGATCATTGGTTTCAGCTTAGTTTCATCTCCATCAAGGAAATATTCTTCCTGATAATGCATAATGGCATTCATCGTTACAAAAAGTGTTTCCTGACGTTGTCTGATCGCATCGATAAACCATTTCGCCGAATCCAGTTTCTGTTTGATAAACTGAACCGCATCTTTTTGGGCACTCGATTTATCACGGGAATCCTTATACGTCTGCATCATTTCCTGATAATCTTTGGAAACGTGCAGGGAAGGAGCATTTCTTCCGTTTAAAGTCAGTTCCAGTTCACCTTCTGTAATCCTGATCGCAAAATCCGGAACTACATTTTCTGTAACTTTATTATTGCCGGTGTAAGATCCTCCCGGTTTTGGATTCAGTCTTTCGATTTCGTGAATGGCTTTTTTAAGCTGTTCGTTCGAAACACTGTATTTCTGCAATAATTTGTCGTAGTGTTTTTTGGTAAAAGCATCAAACTGATTTTCGATAATATCAAT
>JBDTNT010000005.1:0-11219 GCA_039933615.1 Flavobacterium sp.
GAAGAGGCAAAAAATTCACAGGATTTGACTTTAAAAAATTTTGCAGCCACACTTCCTGAAAATTTTGTTATTGCAGATTTGCGAAACAAGTCCATTTCAAATGGCTTTGCCTGGGGTAAATATAGCCCTAAAATACAAAATGCAAAAAGACATGAATCAGAATTAATTTGGGGAATTGAAAAAAGATAATATTTTTCAAAAAAATATTTAAAATAAAAAAATCCTTCGCTATATTAAAATCCGATTTGCCTTAGCAAGCCGGATTTTTTTTACAAATCATTTCCTAATATTAAACAGCATTATAAAAACCTGACAACCATTGGTATTCAAATGAATAGAATCAAAGAAACCTTAAAAGAGCAGTCAAAAAGCTGTTACAATTCTTCAATGAAATATAAAAAGTATATCGTACCAGCATTCTTATTTATTTTCGTCTTTGTACTCTCGACTTCTTCCTTTTTTGGCAATCTTTGGGGATGCCTGATTGACCCCAATTATTACATACCGAAACAATCCAATTCATATATTTTTAATGCAACCATTATGCAAACCGGATCAGGTGATGCCTGGATTTACGGAGAAGATTACAATAATTATTACTATAATGCAGGAATCCTGAAAGAAGAAATTATTGCCATATCTAAAGAAGAAACAAAAAAATGTCCCAATTTTAAGGCTTCCAACATCAAGTCATGGTGTGGAATAAAGCATATCAGAACTTCAGGCTTATAAATAAAAGCAAAAAATAAATCCCGATTTCCAAAATCCTTAGAAACAAAAAAATATTAACCTTTTAGTATCAAATTACAGGATGAAATCTAACAATAAAGTGGTAATTTTGCAGCTCCCCCAAAACAAATCTACCCATGAAAAAAATATTTTTCATTATTGCGCTTTCTGTTATCCTGCCAACAAGCTTTTTTGCACAATCAAAAACGGAATCCCAAAACATTTTTGCAAAATCATATGATAATGTAAATGACTTCGAAAAAATCCTGGATTCAAAACAGGTCCAGGCTTTAAATACAACTTTGAAAACATCAGAAGCAAAAACCGGAATCAAGATTATAATCATAACTACTTCCTCAATAAGTCCTTACAGCGATCTTTCTGACTACTCTTTAGAACTGGACAAATACTTAACCAGTAAACTAAAAATAGATGCCTCCATTATAATTATCATGAGTAAAAAAATGAGGCAAATACAAGTGAGAGGAGTTGATAAGTTACGCAACAAACTAAACGATCGGGAAATCGAAAACATCGTATCTGCTTATGTTATTCCTGAATTAAAAAAAGGAGACTATTACAAAGGTTTACAGGAGGGTTCAAATCAAATTACAAAAAAGCTGGAATAAAAAAATATATCAAAATCCGATTTGTTAATACAGATCGGATTTTTTTATTTATAAATTTCGTTTGCCATCAATTTAAAACTCATCAAAACAATTCCACTCCCACCCTTATCCAAAACTAAACAATTCCCCTTTTAAATTGTTAAAAGCCAAAATACCAATCATAGTTGACACAGCAAAAAATCGTGTCACAAACTGACAATTCCAACGATATAAAATTGGGCAAATTTTAACATTTTCAGTCAAAAACCACCAAATGTTAAAATTAAAAATATTTCATTTTAACAGGAAACATTTCCATTACGTTTGCAGTAATAAACTAAATAACTATGACTGAAATTACTTCTTATTGGTGGGTGCTTTTAATTGTATTCTCCATCTTATTTTACAAATTTGTACTTCGTGTTTTCTTCGGAATGGTAATCGTTCCTGAAGACAAAATTGGTCTGGTGACCAAAAAATTCGTTTTGTTTGGTACGGACAAATCCCTTCCCGATGGTAGAATTATTGCTACAAAAGGAGAAGCCGGTTATCAGGCAAAAACGCTCGCTCCCGGATTGTACTGGGGAATGTGGATCTGGCAATTTACAGTAGATATGAGTGGCTTTACTATTATTCCGGAAGGAAAAATTGGGCTCATATTAAGTAAAGACGGAAAAGAAATTCCGACCGGACGAATTCTTGCCCGAAAAATTGACAGTGACAACTTTCAGGACGCCACAGCTTTCTTAGACAATGGCGGTCAGAAAGGACGTCAGACTGCTTTTATTACAACAGGTTCTTATCGTATCAATACCTTTCTTTTTGAAATTGTAATGGCCGATCAGATCAAGATTTACGAAAACATGATTGGTATTGTGACGGCGTTGGATGGTGATCCAATTCCACAAGGACAAATTGCAGGTAAATTTGTTGAAGGACACAATAACTTTCAGGATTTTGACATGTTCCTTGATAAAGGCGGAAATCGTGGTTTACAACCTCAGGTTATGCTTGCGGGTTCCTATTACATTAACACATGGGCTATTTTAATTGAGCAAAACCCAATGACAGATGTGCCAATTGGTTATGTTGGAGTTGTGATTTCATACATTGGTGAAGACGGACAAGATGTTACCGGAGATACTTTTAAACACGGAAATATAGTTTCGAAAGGACAACGAGGTGTTTGGATGGAACCACTTGGTCCCGGAAAATATGCCTTAAATAAATACACCACGAAACTGGAAGCGGTTCCAACAACCAACCTGGTTTTAAACTGGGCAAATGCCCGAAGCGAATCCCATGATTTAGATAAAAACCTGTCCACAATTACCGTGCGTTCCAAAGATGGTTTCCCTTTTAATCTGGATGTCGCACAGATTATTCACGTTCCCGCTGCCGAAGCACCAAAAGTGATTGCCCGTTTCGGAAGTATGAACAATCTGGTTTCACAGGTTTTGGAACCTACAATTGGTAACTACTTTAGAAACTCCGCTCAGGACAGCGATGTTATTTCGTTTTTATCGACCAGAAAAGAACGTCAGGAATCGGCTAAAAACCATATCAAACTGGTATTGGATGAGTACAATGTGAACGCTGTTGACACCCTGATTGGAGATATAGTGCCACCGGATTCCTTAATGAAAACGCTAACCGACAGAAAACTGGCGGAAGAAGAGCAAAAAACCTATCAAACCCAAAGAATGGCGCAGGAACAACGTCAGGGAATGGAGAAAGAAACTGCGATTGCCGACATGCAGAAAGAAATTGTTCGTGCTTCACAAAGTGTTGAAATTGCACAACGTACAGCAGATGCAACCGTTAAGAAAGCTGAAGGTGATGCAACCAGCTTAAAACTAAATGTAAACGCCGAAGCGGAAGCGACAAAAATGCGTGCCAATGCAGAAGCGGAAGCTACAAAAGCCAGAGCCGGAGCACAAGCCGAAGCTACCAAACTTACCGCAAGCGCTGAAGCCGAAAGAATCTCAAAAACAGGTTTGGCCGAAGCAGAAAAGATTATGGCAATTGGTAAATCGACTGCAGAATCTTACCAATTGCAGGTTACAGCGATGGGTGGTGATAATTTTACCAGATATAAAGTAACCGAGGAAATCGGTAAAGGAAACATCAAAGTTATCCCGGATGTCTTAATTACAGGAAACGGTGGCTCTGATGGGTCTATCAGTGGTTTATTAGGCTTAAAACTAATGGAAATGATGGATACTGATAAAAATGTAAAAAATCCTGAAAAATAATTTATTCCTTTTTTAATAGTAAATCCGATTTGTGAAAGCAAGTCGGATTTTTACTTTAAAATAATTTAAGACTAACTTTATTTTTTGCGGTAAAATCAATATCTTGTCTTTCATTTTAATCCTAAAAGCCGATAAATATGACACTGGAAGAATATAAAAAAGAGTTTACAGAAGATGATGCAGTGGGATGGCTGGAAATCGACAAACAATTTGACCGTCTTTATCCGGATCAGGAACCCAAACATTTTGGAACGGTAATAAAATATATGCTGGGAGGAGAAGATCCGCTGGACGGTGTAAGCATTTATGAAAGTAAAAAACAAACCGGTCATTTCCATTTTGTAACCTATGGTTTTTCAGAATTATATTATGATGAAGAAAAAATAGACAGTGAATTTAGCAAATGGGGATTTGAACTTACTTTTAGATTAAAACCTTTTGCTGAAGATAAAGAAACACCGGGATGGCCAATTGCGTTGTTGCAAAACATTGCCAAATATGTTTTCAGCAGTGGAAATTGGTTTGAAGAATTCCATTACATGCCCGCCAACGGACCAATACGGCTTGATACCGAAACTGAAATCACCGGAGTGATATTCGTAACAGATCCTGAAATTGAAAAAATACAAACGCCTCATGGTGAAGTTACATTCCTTCAGATTGTCGGAATTACTTCTGCTGAATTTGAAGATATCAAAGAAGGCCGCAAAACGGTTGAAGAATTAGCAAATGAATTAAAAGAAGACAATCCTTTATTAATTACCGATCTTACAAGAAAATAATCAGAAAAAGATAATTTTAATCTTAACCATTAATTCAGAATTGAAGTCATGAAAAATATCGCTTTTATATTAATATCATTCTTATTCTTTTCCTGCAGCAGCACTAACACTGTTGATGCTTCTAATCAAAATTCATTAAACGGAAAATGGAATTGGATTAGTTCAACCGGAGGATTCATAGGCTCGACCGTAACCCCTGCATCTGAGAAAAAAACAATGACTATTGAAATTTCAAATTCAACAATCAAAAGATATGAAAATGGAAAATTACTGTCTGAGAATACTTTTTCAATAAAAACAGGAAATTCAATTTATGGAGATAACAAAAAAATGATTGTGGTTGAAAACTTGCCGAATCAGTCTTTTGAAGTTAAAGACAACAAACTATATTTAAATGATGAATGCAATGACTGTTATCAATCTGAATACGTTCGAATAAAATAAATCAAAAATCAAAACACTAAAATGAACAAATTAAAATTCCTGCTTGTCTTCAACTTAATTTTCTTCTTTTCGTACGCAAATCCAAAAGTCAATCAGCCAAAAATCAATATCGGTAAAGAAATCACTTTTGACAAAAGCGAACTGGCTAAAAAATGGCTGATAAAATCCATTGAAAGTTTCTTCAGGGAAGAATTGGGCGAAATGAGTTTAATAACTACCAAATCCTACAATGAGTATAAGTCTGATGCTATGAATATTGACATGGGAACCGACGGCAGTCTGACATTAGAACAGTTCAATAAGAAATGGAAAAAGAAATATGATCTGAAAAATGTGGGATTCGACGGCTTTTTGATTTCTGCCCAGGATTGGGGAAAAGTAACCGTTACGAAATGTCAATTATTGAGTACTAAGGACAAAGTATATGTTTTTCAGGTTATTATAAAAGACGTAACCTATAAAGGAACCTACAAAAGAGATATCAAAGTTATCGAATCCGGTAAGTCATTTTTAATTGATGACGTCAAGGAATATTAGTACTTATGAAAAAGATTGTTATTGTTGAATTTCTACCCCAATCCGGGTTTATAACCAGTTCCTTTTCAATAAAAATCAAAACACATACTATAAATAACCCGTTGGGTTTAATTAAAAAATAATATATTTTGACGCGGATTTGACCGATTCGTTATCACGAAGACGCGGACAAAAACGGATTTTTTCAGATTATATATTTAAAATCAGTATAAATCCGCGTTTTTGCGGCAGCAAATGGGTGTCATCTGCGTTCTAATTATACACGTTGCATTTTAAAAATAGAATTGCACCCAACGGGTTATAAATAATATCCGAATTGTTGAAGTTACCGCAGAAAGCATAATAATCAATCCACTGAAGATGATTCTGAGTTAGCAGAAAATATTTATTATCAGGATTTTGACAGAATAATTCTTTTTGAAAAAAATCTAAAGTCTAAAATCAAGCTTATTACAACTAGAAAAGGGGAACCAAACGGCAAGTACAAGCCCCAGACCGAAAACGAAAAAAAATAAAGAGAAATCCGGCGTAAAACGTCTGGTGCTTTTAAGCAGCATCAGCGCACATTCACTACAAACTGATCGAAAAAGCGAAAGAAAAACTATCTACAACCAACTTATCAATTAGTAAAATTGCGTTTGAACTGGGTTTTGAACATCAACAGTCTTTCAGTAAATTATTCAAAAACAAAACAACAATTTCCCCTTTGGAATTCAGACAATCTTTTAATTGAATAAAGAAATCCCCCTATTCTGAATACAATCCATAATTTTCATAAATTAGCTACTCATTTTAGTGGAAAGTTAATAAAGCAATAAAATTTTAAATTCTTAAACAGTTATTTATTAACTTAGTTAGCTTTTAAAATTTTGAAATCATGACTAAGAAATATATCGCAAAGGACTTTTTAAAACTTGCTGCAAAAGGGCACTCGCATGAAGCGTTTCGTCTGTATGTGGGCAAGGATTTTAAGCATCATAATGTTTATTTTAAGGGAGATGCCAATACCTTGATGCTGGCCATGGAGGAATCATCAAGACAAAATCCGAACAAGGTTTTTGAAATTCATCATACTATTGGAGACAAGGATATGGTAGCCGTACACTCGCATGTAAAGCAAAATGCCAATGACCGCGGTGTTGCCGTAGTTCATATTTTCAGGTTTGAATCTGATAAAATAGTTGAACTCTGGGATTTAGGGCAAGCTGTTCCTGCTGAAATGATCAACCAAAACGGAATTTTCTAAAAAGAAAAAAAACGAAAACAAAAAACAAATAAAATCAAAAAATGACCCCAATTTTAAGAACTTCCTTTTTATTCCTTTTTTTACTTTCAGGCTGTAATTCATTTTCACAAAAAAAAGAGGACTTAAATTCAAAAATTGATCATTTAATTAAAGTTTCAGAACCCAAATTTAATGGTGTCATCCTCATTTCAAAAAAAGGAAAAACCGTTTATTCCAAAGCTGAAGGTTTTGCCAATTTTGATACAAAAACACCCCTGACAATTAACACTCCATTCGAAATCATGTCCAACAGCAAGCAAATTGCTGCGGTTTTGATTTTAAAAGAATATGAAAAAGGATTAATTGACCTGCAGGCTCCAATAAAAAAATATCTTCCGCACCTAACCCGGACCTGGGCAGATTCTGTCACTGTACATCAATTATTAAATCACACACACGGAATTGCAGATTTGCAAAAACCTTTGCTTTTTAAACCGGGAACTGATTTTAAATATGGCAATCTAAGCTTTAACTTAGCAACCGAAATTGTTGAGTTTACCTCTAAAAAAAGTTATTCCGAAATGGCAAATGCTTTGTTTAAAGAATTAAAGATGAAAAACACATTCTGTTATTCTAAAGACAAAACGCAAAATATAGCTACGGGATATAATAATGATAAAAACGTTTTAGAAAAGATTGAAACTTCACAAATCACCCCTGAAACTCTGGGCGCTGACGGAATTGTTTCGACGGTTCACGATCTGGCTATCTGGAACAACAATCTTCATAAAGGTAAAATTCTGAGGCCAGAAACCTATCAATTGATGGTTCATTACAATGTAAAAGCACAGCATAATGCTTTTGGAAAAGAAAAAGAAGGTTACGGATACGGAATTCGGATTGTAGAAAATGAAACTCCAAAATATAAGGGACACACAGGTTTGGGCGATGGGTTTTCTTCCTTAAATTTATACTTCCCGGAAAGTGATGTCAGTCTGATTGTTTTAGAAAATCAGATGAATACAAATCAGGTTTTCTTTTATAGTACTGCAATTAAAATCAAAGAAGTTTTATTAAAAAGTGATTTACTCAAATAACAACTGATGGCAAAAAATAAGACAGCAGAAACAGAAAGCAGTGTTACTGATTTTATTAATACTGTTGAAGATCTGACAAAGAGAAATGACTCTTTTGAACTGGTAAGAATAATGCAGGAACAGACTGGTTTTGAACCTAAAATGTGGGGGCCAGCCATAATTGGTTTCGGAAGTTACCATTACAAATATGCCAGCGGTCACGAAGGTGATGCACCGCTTGCAGCATTTTCGCCAAGAAAAGCCGCAATTTCACTTTATTGTTATACTTTACCGGAAAACAGGGAAGAACTGCTTTCTGAATTCGGAAAATACAAGGCCGGGAAAAGCTGTATTTACATCAAAAAAATAACCGATATTAATGTTGAAATCCTCAGAAAAATGATTTCCCTTTCGGTTGAAAACTTAACTAAATTATATCCCTCTAAATAAATCATGACCATAACATTTATAATACTTATTTTTTTAGCCCTATATCTTTTTTTACAGGATGCAAGATTCGGTAAAGCTCCATCTGGTGAAAGACTGGCATTAATTCAAAAATCACCAAATTACAAAAACGGGAAATTTGAAAATGAGCATTTTACTCCGGATCTTACAGAAGGATACACAATGACCGGTGTATTGTACGAGTTTTTATTTAAAAAAAAGGAACACCGAATCCCTGTGGATTTAATTCCATCCGTAAAAACAGATTTATTGAATCTTCCATTAGATAAAGATGTTTTGGTCTGGTTTGGGCATTCTTCTTATTTTATTCAGATTGAAGGAAAACGAATTCTGGTCGATCCTGTTTTTAGCGGTAATGCCTCCCCTGTTCCCGGCACTACAAAAGCCTTTAAAGGAACTGATATCTATACCGTTGCCGATCTTCCCGAAATTGATTACCTGCTGATTACACACGATCATTATGACCATTTAGACTATAAAACCATCCTGAAATTAAAACCTAAAACCAAGCAGATTGTATGTGGTTTAGGCGTTGGCTCACATTTTGAATTCTGGGGATTTCCGGCTCAGCATATTATAGAAAAAGACTGGCATGAAAAAATAGAACTCGACGAGAATATTACGCTTTATACCGCACCAACACGACATTTCTCCGGTCGGTCATTCAAACGCTGCAACACACTCTGGCTGTCTTTTATTCTACAGACACCAACATTTAAAATGTACCTGGGAGGCGACAGCGGATACGATACTCATTTTGCTGCAGTTGGAGAAAAATATGGTCCTTTTGATCTTGCTTTGGTTGATAATGGACAATATGACATTAAATGGAAATACATTCACAACCTGCCTGAAAATGTAATCCAGGCCGCAAAAGATTTAAAAACCAAAAGATTGTTTCCGGTCCATTCGTCAAAATTTCCATTGGCTAATCATCCGTGGGACGAACCGTTGAAAAGAGTAACCGAACTGAACCAAAATGATGCAAATCCGCTTCCGTTGGTTACACCTGTGATTGGTGAATTAGTCGAACTGAAAAATGAAAACCAGGAATTCCAACAATGGTGGAAAGCCCTGAAATAAAAGTCTAACAACCTTAAAAACCGTAACCATGAAACTAAAATTTAATCTATTACTGCTTGTTTTACTGACATCGTTCTCTGCTTTTTCTCAAAATACGTATGTCTTTTTGGGTTCCTATAACAGAGATACAGACGCAGAATCAATTTTAGTCTATCGTCTGGATACGATAAAGGGAAAACTGACCAAAATAGCTTCGGCTAAGGACCTGACTAATCCGTCGTTTTTGACCGTCTCTCCAAATGGAAAATACGTTTATGCGTGCACAGATACCAAAACTCCGAATGCAGGAACCATTAGCAGTTTTGAATTTAATCCACAAAACAAAACGCTTACTTTTTTAAATAAACAGTCCAGTGGCGGTGAGAATCCGGTTTATGTTTCGGTTCATAAAAATGGTAAGTGGCTTGTCGACGGTAATTATACACAGGGAAGCGTTTCGGTTTTTCCTTTATTAGAAAATGGAAAAATAGATTCGATTGCGCAAAATATCCGATACAAGGATGCCAGCGTCAATAAAGAAAGACAAAATCGTTCGCACATTCATTCAGCCATATTTTCACCTCAGTATGATTATTTATTTTTGCCCGATTTAGGTGCTGATAAAATACGAAGTTACCGATTTGATGAATCCTTAAAACAGCCTTTAACAGAAAGCAATGTTCCATTTATAAAAACGGAGCCGGAAAGTGGGCCGAGACATTTAACTTTTCATCCGAATCAGAAATTCGCGTATTGCATAGAAGAAATATCAGGATCGATAAGTGCTTATGAATATGAAGATGGGACCTTGAAAAAAATCCAGCGAATCAATACACATCCTGATTCCATTACCGAAGGTTTTGAAAGCTCCGATATTCACATTTCCCCAGATGGAAAATTTTTATATGCTGCCAACAGAGGAAACGAAAATAACATTGCCATTTTTTCTATAGCCGAAAACGGTACTTTGACAAACATCGGTTATCAATTGACTTTTGGAAAACATCCCCGAATTTTTGCCATTGATGAAAGCGGGAAATTCCTGATCGCTTCGAACGCAATTACAGGAAATGTGGTGGTTTTTAAACGAAATCCCAAAACAGGATTACTTAAAAAAACCGGTAAAAAAATAAAAATGGAAAATGTTTCCTGTGTTCAGATCAAAAAAATACAACTTTAAAAAAAAGCTCAAAAATGAGTACATCCCTTTTAAATTTACAGCCTGAGATATTAGAAGATAATCTGACGAAATTAATTCCTTTACAGGAAAATCATTTTGAAGAACTCTATAAAGTCGCATCAGACCCTTTGGTCTGGGAGCAGCATCCGAATAAAAACCGCTATGAAAGAGAAGTTTTCCAAAATTTCTTTGAAGGTGCAATAGAAAGCAAAGGCGCTTTTCTTATCCTTGATAAAAGTACAAATGAAGTCGCCGGAAGTACCCGGTTTTATGAATATGAACCGGAAAACAAAAGTATTTTTATAGGATATACTTTTTACGGAAGAAAGTTTTGGGGCACAGGATTTAATTCACAAGTAAAGAAAATAATGCTGGATTATGCTTTTAAGACTGTCGATAAAGTTCAGTTTCATATCGGAGCAGAAAATTACCGTTCACAAAAAGCAATAGAAAAACTGGGTGCCGTAAAAGTTGATGAAATAGAAGTCGCTTATTATAACGAACCTTCCCGTCATAATTTTGTGTACGAAATAAAAAAACAAGAATAAAGCAAAAACAGAATGAAAAGAATAACAGTTTTCTGCGGCTCCAGTTTTGGAACCGAAGAAGTATACAAAGAACAGGCAGCCTTATTGGGAAAAACACTTGCCCAACAGAATATAGAATTAGTTTACGGCGGTGCAAATGTAGGTCTGATGGGTGCCGTTGCAGACGGAGTCCTAAATGAAGGTGGAAAAGTAATAGGTGTTTTACCTGATTTCCTGCGTTCTAAAGAAATTGCACATCAGGGTTTAACAGAATTAATCCTCGTAGAAAGCATGCACGAAAGGAAAACCAAAATGAATGACTTATG
>JBDTNT010000006.1:0-2200 GCA_039933615.1 Flavobacterium sp.
TAATCTGATATTGTTTTTCTTCTTCGGTGGCGCGAATTACTTCTGCCGGAATTACCGTTGGAGAACCTTTTGAACTTAGGAACGTATTTACACCCACAATTGGGAAATCTCCGTTGTGTTTCAGGGTTTCGTAATACAAACTTTCTTCCTGGATTTTAGAACGCTGGTACATGGTTTCCATGGCCCCAAGAACACCGCCACGTTCTGTGATTCGGTCAAATTCCTGTAGAACGGCTGCTTCAACCAAATCGGTTAATTCTTCGATGATAAACGATCCCTGAATCGGGTTTTCGTTTTTAGCTAAACCTAATTCTTTATTAATAATCAGCTGTATTGCCATCGCACGACGCACTGATTCTTCGGTTGGTGTTGTTATGGCTTCATCGTAAGCATTGGTGTGCAGTGAATTACAGTTGTCATAAATGGCGTATAAAGCCTGTAAAGTCGTACGAATGTCATTGAAATCAATTTCCTGAGCGTGCAGCGAACGTCCTGAAGTCTGAATATGGTATTTCAGCATCTGGGCTCTTTCGTTTGCACCGTATTTGTTTTTCATGGCTTTTGCCCAGATTTTACGGGCTACACGACCAATTACGGCATATTCTGGATCTACTCCATTGGAGAAAAAGAACGATAAATTAGGTCCAAAATCATTGATGCTCATGCCGCGGCTCAAATAATATTCCACGTAAGTGAAACCATTTGAAAGCGTAAAGGCCAATTGCGTAATCGGGTTGGCTCCTGCTTCGGCAATATGGTACCCTGAAATCGAAACCGAATAAAAGTTACGAACGTTTTGGGTAATAAAATATTCCTGAACGTCACCCATTAATCTGAGTGCAAATTCGGTAGAGAAAATACAGGTGTTTTGTGCCTGATCTTCTTTCAGGATATCGGCCTGAACCGTTCCACGAACTTGTGACAGGGTTCTGACTTTGATTTCATTATAGACTTCCAAAGGTAAAACCTCGTCTCCGGTAACACCCAAAAGCATTAATCCTAAACCATTGTTTCCTTCCGGTAAATCTCCCTGATATTTTGGTCGTTCCAGACCTTTGTCCTTGTATATTTTGTTGATTTTAGCGTCAACTTCTTTTTCTAATTCGTTCTCCTTAATATAGTACTCACATTGCTGATCGATGGCGGCATTCATAAAGAAACCCAACAGCATCGGAGCCGGCCCGTTGATGGTCATACTTACCGAAGTCATGGCATGTACCAGATCAAAACCGGAATAGAGTTTCTTGGCATCGTCCAGACAACAGATGGAAACTCCTGCATTTCCGATTTTACCGTAAATATCAGGACGGATATCCGGATCATTTCCGTATAAAGTTACACTGTCAAATGCTGTTGAAAGTCGTTTTGCAGGTAATCCCGCACTTACGTAGTGAAAACGTTTGTTGGTTCTTTCCGGTCCGCCTTCTCCCGCAAACATTCGGGACGGATCTTCGCCTTCTCGCTTAAACGGATACAATCCTGATGCAAACGGAAATTCTCCGGGAACATTTTCCTGCAGGCTCCAACGTAAAATATCTCCCCAGGCTTCATATTTAGGTAAAGCAATTTTAGGGATTTGCAGGTGGGATAAACTTTCTGTATGTGTTGCGATTTTAATTTCCTTATCACGAACTTTAAACGAGTAAACCGGATTTTTGTATTTGTTTACTTTCTCATCCCAATTCAGGATAATTTCCCAATTGTACGGATCTAAGTCCATTTTTACTTTATCGAACTGATTTAGTAACAGGTTTAAGAAAATACGGTTCTCGTCTAATCCTTCGGCTTCGTTTCCGATGACAGAACTGTCATCGATTCCGGCTTTACTGATTTGCGGAATTTTTCCGGATACGGATTCTAAAGTTTTAAAGATTCCGTATAGTTTTTGAGCTACTTTTTGCTGTGACAGTGCGCTTTCATCATAACTTCTGTTGCTTTCTGCAATTTCAGACAAGTAACGGGTTCTGTGCGGCGGAATCACAAAGATTTTCTCGCTCATTTCACGTGTGATTTCAAAAGTCGAATTCAGCTCTGATTCTGTTTTTTCGACAATTTTATCCATTATTGCTTTATAAAGCGTATTCATTCCCGGATCATTAAACTGCGAAGCAATTGTTCCGAAAACTGGCATTTCATCCGGGTTTTTATCCCAAAGATTATGATTGCGCTGGTATTGTTTTTTTACATCACGGATTGCATC
>JBDTNT010000007.1:0-18928 GCA_039933615.1 Flavobacterium sp.
GCGTCAAAATATAGTATTTTTTAATTACACCCAACGGGTTAAAATACCTTAATTTATGAATTCAAAATCTATGTTCCTATGCTTTAAAAACTTTTTTTGAATTACACCCAACGAGTTATTAAACAATTAATATTATGATTCAATCCAAAATTAAATTTTATACGTTGGCACTACTATTTTTAGTAACAAACATATTTGGTCAGGCAATTGAAAAAAGCGAGTGGCGAACGCCTCCTCAGTATGTTGTCCATCAAATGGAAGCACAGTCATTTAAAATTGCTGGTAATGGAACGGCAGCTTCGATTTATGTTGACCCAAATGATTTTAAAGGAATTATCCGTGCTGCGAAGGATTTAGGCGATGACACCCGAAAAGTGACAGGTGTTGCCTCTCCGGTCTTTGAAAACATTAAACCTGAAAAAAAGGCCATTCTTATAGGAACCATAGGCAAAAGCCGCATTATTGATCAATTGATTGCGGATAAAAAAATTGATGTTTCAGGAATTAAAGGACAGTGGGAATCCTTTCTCATCCAAACAGTAGATGGCCAGCTAGTCATAGCCGGAAGTGATAAACGAGGTACAATTTATGGAATTTATGATGTTTCTGAAAAAATGGGGGTATCTCCCTGGTACTTCTGGGCCGATGTTCCCGCGAAAAAAAATAAAGCAATTTATGTTAAGCAGGGCAGGTATATTCAGGATCCGCCCAAAGTAAAATATCGGGGAATATTCATCAACGACGAGGAACCTTCATTCGGGCAATGGGCAAGGGGATCTTACGGAGGAATTAATTCTAAGATGTATGCCACTATTTTTGAATTACTGCTGCGATTAAAAGCCAATTACCTGTGGCCTGCAATGTGGGGTAAATCTTTTAACGAAGATGATCCGCTAAACCCATTGGTAGCCGATGAATACGGAATAGTGATGGGAACTTCTCACCATGAACCCATGATGCGTTCACAAAAAGAATATACCGACAGAAAAAAAGAAATAGGGGAATGGAATTATGCAACGAATCAAAAAAATATTGAGCAGTTTTTTTACGAGGGAATAGAACGGAATAAAAAATTTGACAATATGATCACCATAGGCATGCGTGGCGAAGGTGATGTTGCAATGGGCGAAGGGGATGATTTGAAAAACATCGAAACACTGCAAAATGTTATTACTGCACAGCGGAAAATTATTCAAAAAGTATATAAGGACAAGCCTGAAAAACATCCTCAGGTCTGGGCTATATTTACGGAGGTACAGCGCTATTATGATGCCGGATTAACAGTTCCGGATGATGTAATTCTTTTGTTTTGTGACAACAACTGGGGCTATATTCGTCGTACATATCCCGAGAAAGAAAAAAACAGAAAAGGCGGCGGCGGAATATACTACCACATTGATATGAACGGAGGCCCCTGGAACGACCGCTGGATTAATACCACCACAATTCCGAAACTCCAGCAACAGTTTAATCTAGCTTACCAGTCAGGGCTTGATAAATTATGGATTGTTAATGTTGGAGACCTTAAACCTAAAGAGCTTCCTGTTGATTTTATTATGCGTTTTGCATGGAACCCGGATGCAGTTCCCGCTGATAAAATAAGGAACTATACTGTAGATTGGGCCAGCAGGATATTTGGAAATGAACATGCAGAAGAAATTGCTGATATAGTGTCTAAATATACTAAATACAATCTTTGGCGTAAACCGGAAGCTCAGGTTGCAAATATTTTTAGTATTGTAAATAACCACGAGTCAGACAGAGTACTCCAGCTTTGGAGGGCTGTTGCAGATAAAGCGGAAAAACTCCAATCGAAAATACCTGCTGAGATGCAGGATGCCTATTATCAATTGGTCCTGTATCCGACTAAAGCTTCGGCTGGGGTAGCTGAAATTTATCTCGCAGCTGACAAGAATATGCTTTTTGCAAAACAAGGGAGAGTGAGTGCCAATGATTTTTACAAACGTGCCCGGGATCTTTTTGAGGAAGATAAAAAAAGGAATGCTTATTATAATGATTCCATGTCAAAAGGAAAGTGGAAAAACATGATGAGTGATGTTCACATGGAATATAAAATTTGGTCTATGCCTAAAGAGAATAAGTTGCCTGAACTAAGAGAAATCAAGCCGCTGCCTGAACCCACTATCGGCGTTGCAATAGAAGGCAGTGAATTGTCATGGCCCAATACAACCGATTTAGCTGTATTACCATTATTTGATGGATTAACTAAATCTAATTATTATATTGATGTTTTTAATCGCGGCAGTGGAACTTTTGAGTTTATGGCAAAAGCAGATCAACCCTGGATAAAATTAAGTCAGACGAAGGGGACTGTTGAAAAAGAAATCCGCATTCAGGTTGAAATTGACTGGAGTGCATTAGGGACTGGAACTTTTAATGGTAACATTCAAATTAGCCAGGGAAATAAAATAATAACAGTTCAGCTTAATGCAGTTAAAGCGGCAGAACAAAAAATAGAAGAACCATATTTCGGAAGCCTGACGGGAGAATTTTCTATACCTTCAAGCAAGTATAATGCCGCTGTAGCAGGTGAGCATGCCAAATGGGTTCTTCTCCCTGATTTAGGAAGAGCAGATGCCTGCATGGGAATTGATCCGGTAACTGCGCCAAGTGAAAATCCTGACTCCGCTCCTCGATTAGAATATAAAATACTTCTTTCTGAAAAGGGAAAAACAAAGATCTGTCTTGGTATTCTTCCTGCTCAGGATATTAATCCGGCGAGGGGACTAAGAATTGCAGTTTCATTAGACAATCAAACACCGCAAATCATAGATGCCCGAAAAGGATTGGTTGATACTTTTGGCGAATATACACCGGCTAATTTAGCACATTCAACAGTGTTGAAGCCGCTTCCTCCTTTAAATACAGATATTGATTTGATTGGCAACGGCAAGCTGCGCAGAAATGAAATTTTTGATAATCTGAGATGGCTAGATGCAGAATTAAATGTTGACAGTCCCGGAATTCATACCTTAAAAGTTTATATGATTGATCCGGAGATTGTACTGGAAAATATTATAATTAATCCGGATAATAAGCATTCGAGTTATTTTGGAGCAGTTCCAATGCAGCATAATGTAAAATAATTTTCAATTTTTAGAAATAATCAATATGAAAAGAAGCTATCTCAAATGGATTTTGTTTTTAAATGTATTCCTTTTTTTTACCGGATGTAAGTCCAATCAGGCTGTGTCTAAGGGAACAGATTCGAACAATGTTCAGAATTGGGTCGGAACATGGGCCTGCGCACAAATGCTGGTAGAACCAAATAATATGCCTCCTGCCCCCGGCCTTTCAGGAAATACACTCCGACAGGTTATCAGGATCTCAATTGGAGGAAACCGAATCCGTATGCGTTTTTCGAATCTTTTTAGTGATCAGCCGACAGTTTTGAAGTCAGTAAGTGTTGCAAATAGTATTGATGCTCCGCTTATTGATGAAAAATCTCAGAAATTACTCCTATTCAGCGGAAGACCTGAGGTAACATTAAATCCCGGGCAGGAACTATTTTCAGATGTTTTTGATTTTGAATTGAAGTCAGGTCAGCTTTTAGCCATTACCATTCACTATGGAGCCGCATCAGAAAAAACATCCGGCCATCCGGGATCCCGGACAACTTCCTATATTTTACAGGGGAATAACCTCAATAATACAGTTTTTTCCGGAGCTGTAAAAACAGATCATTGGTATTCTATTATGGGAGTAGATGTGATTGCAGATAAAAAATCCTCCAATATCGTATGCCTGGGTAATTCAATTACAGACGGACGCGGATCAGGCACCAACAGGCAGAACCGCTGGACAGATATTTTAGCGGCACGATTGTCAGCAGATAAAAACACAGAACAAATCGGAGTTTTAAATTTAGGAATTGGAGGGAACTGTGTTGTTCGTGGTGGACTCGGACCTACAGCTTTAGATCGTTTTGATCGCGATGTACTCTCTCAATCAGGAACCAAATGGCTCGTTATTTTGGAAGGAATAAATGATATTGGGGGAATTATACGCCCGGAAGATGCACCCCGTAAAGCACAAGAGATTATTGATGCTTATAAAATAATGGCAGCTAAAGCACATGCCAAGGGAATTAAGGTCTATGGCTGCACCATTCTGCCTTTTCAGAAATCATTTTATGATGCACCATATAAACAAGATGCAAGGGACATAGTAAATAAATGGATTCGAAATAATAGTTCTTTTGATGCTGTTATTGATTTTGACAGAGAAATGGTCTCAGGAATTGATTCTAAAACAATTTTATCAGAGATGCATGATGGAGATTTTTTGCATCCAAATGAGCTGGGATACCGCAGAATGGGTGAAGCGGTAGATTTAAATTTATTTAAATAATGACTGACTCAGATGGAGTGAAATTTTGATTCTGTACTTTAAAAAAAAAGCAACAATTGTCAGCTTGTGAACGCGCTCTGGCAGTAAAACAAATTTATCAATATACCATGAAATCAATAATTAGATTTATCGCATTTGCAATTCTTTTTTCAATAGGACATAGGGCATATTCCCAGGATCCAAATTTTCATGTCTATTTAAGTTTTGGCCAGTCCAATATGGAAGGAAATGCTCCAATAGAGCCTCAGGACAAGACTGATATAAATCCCCGTTTTCAGGTTTTAGAAGCAGTAAGCTGTCCGGAAACAGGCCGCGAAATGGGTAAGTGGTATACAGCAGTACCACCCTTATGCCGATGTAAAACCGGACTTACACCTACAGATTATTTTGGGAGGAGAATGACAGCTGTTCTTCCTGAAAATATAAAAATAGGTATTGTCAATGTTGCTGTGGGAGGCTGTAAAATTGAACTTTTTGATAAGGATAAATTTGAAAATTATATGACTACAGCCCCTGACTGGATGAAAGGAATGGTCAAAGAATACAATGGAAGTCCTTACGCAAGACTTGTGGAGATGGTAAAAATTGCACAGAGAAAAGGAGTGATTAAAGGAATTCTCCTGCATCAGGGAGAATCGAACACAAATGATACACTTTGGCCGAAAAAGGTCAAAATAGTATACGATAATTTGATGAAAGACCTGAATTTGAATCCTGAAAAAGTGCCTTTGCTTTCCGGCGAAACCGTTAATGAAGACCAAAACGGGAAATGTGCCAGTATGAATAAAATTATCGCAACACTGCCAAACACCCTTCCCAACTCCTATATTGTTTCGTCCAAAGGCTGTACAGCTGCCTCAGATAATCTGCATTTTAATGCTGCCGGTTACAGGGAATTAGGCAAACGGTATGCAGATAAAATGCTTTCCCTGTTAGGATATAAAACATCCGACAACAAAGAGGCATTTATAGTTCATGCCCCCGTTGGGTTTGATCAGTTAAACAAGGATATACCTGCCGGAAAAGTCGAAACGATAAGTTATGAGTCCAAGACGGTTGGCAGTCTGAGAAAAGTAACAATTTACACGCCTCCCGGATTCAGCAAAAACAAAAAATACCCGGTTTTATATCTTTTGCATGGAATCGGAGGGGATGAAAAAGAATGGCTTAACGGAGGCAGTCCGCAGCTTATACTTGATAATCTTTATTCAGAAGGAAAAACAGAACCTATGATCGTTGTTATGCCAAATGGACGTGCAATGAAAGAGGATAGTGCTTCAGGTAATATAATGGCCCAGGAAAAAGTAAAGGCATTTGCAGACTTTGAAAAAGATTTACTGAATGATCTGATTCCATTTATTGAAAAAAAATACCCTGTTTTAAAAAACCGTGAGAACCGTGCTATTGCCGGATTGTCTATGGGAGGAGGTCAGGCTTTGAATTTTGGATTAGGGAATCTGGATAAGTTTGCATGGATTGGTGCATTCTCTGCAGCCCCAAATACGAAAATCCCTCAGGAATTGCTCCCCAATACGGAAGACGCAAAAAAGAAACTAAAACTACTTTGGATTTCTTGTGGAGATAATGACGGGCTTATTGAATACAGTAAACGTACCCACGATTATTTGTTTAAAAATGGCGTGCCTCACATTTATTATATCGAGCCGGGCGTTCATGACTTCAAAGTTTGGAAAAATGGATTATATATGTTTTCACAGTTTTTATTTAAGAATGCAGATCAGTCTGATTTTTCAAAATATACCATCTTAGGAACACCTGCCCAGACTAATATCCGTAATGCTAAATATCCTCAAATACTGCCCGACAACAGAGTAGTTTTTAAAATCAATGCGCCACAGGCTTCAAAAGTACAAATTGACTTGGGCCGAAAATATGACCTGATAAAAGAGGAGGGAACTTGGAGTGTTACCACCGATGTTATAAACAAAGGGTTCAATTATTATTCGCTACTTATTGATGGTATTGCGGTTGCTGATCCGGCAAGTGAAACTTTTTATGGTATGGGCCGTATGGCCAGCGGAATAGAAATTCCAAATCAGGAAGGAGATTTTTATGCTTTAAAAATGGTTCCTCATGGTGATGTAAGAATAAAACAATACTTCTCAAAAGTAACCGGCTCCTGGCGGGAAATGTACGTTTACACACCACCGGGTTATGAAAATTCTACCGAAAAATTTCCTGTTTTATATCTGTTGCATGGCGGCGGTGAAGATCAGAGAGGATGGTCGGCCCAAGGAAAGGCCAATTTGATTTTAGATAATCTCATCGCAGAAAATAAAACAAAACCAATGCTAGTGGTGATGCTTGACGGAAATATGGGAAATACCGGTGGTATTGCAGGTTTCAATGAGAATACACTTAAAGTATTTGAAAAAGAATTAAAAATGGAAGCCATACCATTTGTTGAAAAGAATTTTAAAGCCGCAACAGACAGTAAAAACAGAGCCCTGGCCGGATTGTCGATGGGTGGTATGCAGACTCTTTATGCCGGAATTAAAAATTCAGAGATGTTCTCAGGCCTGGGAGTTTTTAGCTCAGGATGGTGGGCAAATAATCCCGCATTATCAGATCCTCAATATGAGTTTATGAAAAATAATACAGCAGCTATAAATTCAAACCTCAAAGAATTATGGATTTCCATGGGCGGGAAAGAAGACATTGCTTTTGAAAATTGTAAAATAATGAGGCAGAAATTTGACCAGATTGGAATTAAATATAAGTATAGCGAATATCCGGGAGGACACAACTGGCCGGTATGGAGACACGATTTATTTATGTTTGCGCCATTATTGTTTAATTAGAAGTCCCCTTATTTGAAATACTATCTCCAGGTGAAACCTGACATAATTGAAAAGATTTCAATTTTATAATAAAAAAAAATCGCTTAATTTATTTAATAAAAATATGCAATGAGAAGCTTTCCAAAAATTATCATTACAGTACTTATCACTTTCATTTTTAGTACCTCAAAAGCAGCTCAGCCTTTTATAACAGCAGAAAAAGGTCCGGACGTTTTTGTACTGAAAGAGAAATCCCAACACCTTTCTTTTTTTGTCAATAGCGGATCAGATCCGGGGATTCTCCGTGCGGTAAATAATCTGCAGTCCGATTTTGAGAAAGTAACCGGTGACCGGCCTGCTGTTTTTAATCAAAATCCAAATGCTTCTTCACCCTTGATTATAATAGGGATGATCGGCACTGATTCCGCGATCGATGATTTAGTAAAACAGAAAAAAATTGATGGAAAAGAACTTAAAGGCAAAAATGAAAAATTTATTATTCAATATGTTAAAAACCCTTTCAAAGGAGTAAATGAAGCCCTTGTTATTGCGGGAAGTGATAAACGCGGAACGATTTACGGAATCTATGAATTAGCTGCACAAATTGGTGTTTCGCCTTGGTATTACTGGGCTGATGTACCCGTAAAACAGAAAGACAATATTTACTTTATAAAAGGAAAATACACTGATGGAGAACCAGCAGTAAAGTACAGAGGGATTTTTCTCAATGATGAAGCTCCTGCACTGAGCGGATGGGCCAAAGAAACCTTTGGAGGCTTCAATAGTCGTTTTTATGAAAAAGTTTTTGAATTGATGCTCCGCCTAAAAGCCAATTACATCTGGCCTGCTATGTGGGGAAATGCATTTTATGACGATGATCCCGCCAGTGGACCATTAGCGAATGAAATGGGAATCGTGATAGGAACTTCACACCACGAACCAATGGCTTTGGCACAGACAGACTGGCGCCGCTACATTAAAAAAAATAACCTTCCAAATCTTTGGGATTACTCCAAAAACAAGGCAGTCTTAGATGAATTCTGGAAAACGGGTATCGAACGCAGTAAAAATTGGGAAAAAATAGTAACCATAGGAATGCGCGGAGATGGTGATGAGGCAATGAGCGAAGGAACAAATATAAGCCTGCTGGAGAATATTGTAAAAGAACAACGCAGGATTATTGAGGAAAAAACGGGTAAAAATGCTGAAAAAACACCGCAATTATGGGCTTTATACAAAGAGGTTCAGGATTATTATGATCAGGGAATGCGCGTTCCTGAAGATGTAATTTTGTTGTTTTGCGATGATAATTGGGGAAATGTACGTAAACTTCCTGATCTCACGAAACCATTTCACAAAGGCGGTTATGGAATGTACTATCACTTTGATTATGTGGGAGCACCCCGAAACTCAAAATGGATCAACATAAGTCCCATACAAAGAGTTTGGGAGCAGATGAATCTCACCTATGAACACGGGGTCGATAAAATCTGGATTGTGAATGTTGGGGATCTTAAACCAATGGAATTTCCAATTAGTTTCTTTTTGGATATGGCATGGAATCCTAAGAAATTCAATTCTCAGAATCTTTCTGAATTTACAGAAAAATGGGCTGCACAGCAGTTTGGCAAACAATATTCCAAAGAGATTGCAGGACTATTAAATACCTATCCGAAATACAACCGCCGCGTTACTCCGGAAATGCTCGACAGCAATACCTACAGTCTGGAAAACTATAATGAATTTCAGACAGTTGTCAATGACTACAAAAATTTAGCGTTGGATGCTTACAGGATTTACAACGATCTTCCGAACGAGTATAAAGATGCCTATTTTCAGCTTGTTCTATATCCAATAGACGCCTGCAGTAACCTTTACGAAATGTATTTTGCACAGGCGAAAAATAAAAAACTGGCTGAAGAAAAAAATATTCTTGCTAACTTTTATGCAGATAAAGTGAAAATTAATTTTGAAAGGGATTCCGTTCTTCAAAATAAATACAACAATGAAATTTCTGGCGGAAAATGGACTCACATGATGGATCAAATGCGTATTGGGTACAAGACATGGAATGATTCCCGAAATAATATTCTTCCCGAGTTAACGTATCTTTCGGAGAATGAAAGCGCAGTGCGAAAAATATTTGTGGAAAAAGAAGGTTATGTTTCTATAAATGCAGCACATTTTTCTAAATTAAATAATTCGGGTAAAATCCACTGGGAAGTGATCCCTGATTTTGGGAAGACGGAAAGCGGGATAACTACATTTCCACAAAACAGGTATCCGGGTGCAGCTGACAATATGTTTGTTGAGTACGAAATAAATTTTGTCTCAACAGGCGAATTTAATGTAGAATTGCTTTTTGCTCCTACTCTTAATTTTAACAGCAATAAAGGACTTCGTTATGAAGTTTCTTTTGATGGAGAAAAACCACAAACGGTAAATTTTAACGGACACTATCGTGGAGAATTAGGAAAATGGCAGGCAGAGCATATCATACATTCTTCTACCAGGCACAGAATTTTGAAGGCAGGAAAACACATACTTCGATTCCGTGTTTTGGATCCCGGAATTGTATTGCAGAAAATATTGATAGATACCGGCGGACTAAAACCTTCCTATCTGGGAGCTCCGGAAAGTGAGATGATTTCTGAAGAACGGCTTTAAATTGTTTGAGGAATAACATTTATAAAATAGCTGACGGAAGTCCCAACAGAAATGACAATCTCAAAGCAAAAGCAGCTAGGGCAAATCTTAAAAACAAAATAGTACGAATGAGAATTTTTTTTAAATATTTATTTTTAAATATTGTGCTGGCAGCTCCAATTTTAGCACAACACGGAAAAGCAAAAAATCCGGTGATTTTTGCAGATGTGCCGGACTTATCAATGATTAGAGTTGGCGACACCTACTATATGAGCAGTACGACAATGCATATGAATCCGGGAGTTCCAATCATGAAATCCAACGATTTAATCAATTGGAAACTTATTAATTATGTTTATGAAAAACTCGAAGATAATGATGACAGACTAAATTTAGATAATGGAAAAAATGATTATGGCAGAGGTTCATGGGCCAGCAGCCTGCGCTTTAATAATGGAATATATTATGTAAGTACTTTTTCCGGGACAACTGGTAAAACGTATATTTTTTCAACAAAAAACATAGAAAAAGGCCCCTGGAAAAAAGTTGTTTTGAATACTTCTTACCACGATCATTCTGTTTTTTTCGATGATGACGGCAAAGTTTATATGGTGTGGGGAGCCGGAAAACTTGAAATTACAGAGTTAAAAAATGACCTTTCGGGAGTTAAGGAAGAAACGAAAAGAGTTTTGATAGAAAATGCAAGTGCGCCTGCAGGAGATACTATTATGCTAAAGGCAGAAGGATCTCAACTTTTAAAAGTCAAAGGAAAATATTATTTATTCAATATTGCCTGGCCAAAAGGAGGTATGCGTACCGTAATCATACACAGAGCCAATGCTATTTCAGGGCCCTGGGAAGGAAAAATAGGTTTGCAGGATTCAGGTGTTGCCCAAGGCGGACTTATTGATACACCCGACGGGAGATGGTTCTCCTATTTATTCAGAGATGCCGGAGGTGTGGGCCGTATTCCTTATCTGGTACCTGTTCAATGGGAAAATGGCTGGCCAATATTGGGAGAAAATGGCAAAGTGCCGGAAAATCTTGATTTGCCGGCTGGGAAAGGCCTTATTCCCGGAATTGTTAATTCGGATGAGTTTACCCGTAAAAGCGGAGAAAGGGATTTGCCACTGGTTTGGCAATGGAATCATAATCCGGATAATTCACTTTGGTCTGTCGCGGAAAGAAAAGGATATTTAAGATTAAGGACTGCCAGAACAGACAGCAGTTTGGTGCAGGCTAAAAACACATTGACACAGCGGACTTTCGGACCGGAAAGTTCCGGATCAACATTGGTGGAAATATCTAAAATGAAAGAAGGCGACTTTGCAGGCCTTTCTTTGCTGCAAAAAAATTTTGGTTTAGTGGCCGTAAAAATCGAAAATGGTTCTAAAAGAATTGTAATGATTGATGGATCAAAAGAAATTGAAAGTATTTCCTTAAATCAGGATAAAGTGTACTTAAAAGCAGAGTGCAATTTTAAAGATAAAACCGATACGGGAAATTTTTATTACAGTTTAGATGGAAAAAAATGGACAAGTATTGGAGCGCCTGTAAAATTGCCCTATACACTTCCTCATTTTATGGGATATCGATTTGGTTTGTTTTATTATGCAACTAAAAATGCCGGAGGCTTTGTCGATTTTGATTATTTTCATATTGATGGTAAAATTTCAAAACCGAATTAGCTTATCGTTCTTTTCTAAAATCTTTAATTATCTAAACATAATTCTAATAGTAAAAATCATGAAAATTAATAACCTGTTTATCATAAGTTTATTTTCAATATTTAGTATAAATGCCCAGCAGTATCCTTTTCAGAATCCTTCTCTTAGTTCGACAGAGCGGGCAAAGGATTTAATTTCGAGATTGACTCTTCAAGAAAAAGCATCCTTAATGTGTGATCAGTCAGATGCAGTACCAAGACTTGGTATCAAAAAATTTAACTGGTGGAGTGAAGCATTACACGGTTATGCAAATAATGATAATGTGACTGTTTTTCCTGAGCCTATCGGTATGGCAGCCTCATTTGATGATCAGTTTGTTTATCGTGTATTTGATGCAGTATCTGATGAAGCCAGAGCTAAATACAATCAGTGGATTCAGAATGGTAATGAGAACAAACGTTTTTTGAGCCTTTCGGTCTGGACGCCAAACGTAAATATTTTTAGGGATCCCCGATGGGGACGCGGCCAGGAAACGTATGGGGAAGATCCTTACCTTACTTCCCGTATGGGGATTTCTGTCGTAAAAGGATTGCAGGGTCCGGCAGATTCCAAATACCGCAAGCTTTTAGCCTGTGCGAAGCATTTTGCGGTGCACTCCGGACCTGAATGGAGCAGACATGAATTGAATTTGAATAATGTAAATCCGCGTGAATTATACGAAACCTATCTGCCGGCATTCAAAGCATTAGTGCAAGATGCCGATGTACGTCAGGTAATGTGTGCCTATCAGCGTTTAGACGATGAACCCTGCTGCAGCAATACCAGGCTTTTGCAGCGTATTCTTCGTGACGAATGGGGATTTAAGTATCTGGTAGTTTCAGATTGCGGGGCTGTTACTGATTTTTATACGACTCATAAAGTTTCTTCGGATGCCGTACATGCTGCTTCTAAGGCCGTACTTGCAGGAACCGATGTTGAATGCGTTTGGGAAAAGTATCCTTTCAAAGAATTACCCGAAGCTGTAGCAAAAGATCTCATAAAGGAAGATGATATTAATAAAAGCCTCCTTCGCGTTTTAGTAGGACGTTTTGATTTGGGTGAAATGGATGATGATGCTATAGTGCCGTGGGCGCAAATCCCGGCATCGGTTCTTAACAGCAAAGAACATCAGCAATTAGCACTTGAAATGGCACAGAAGTCGATGACATTACTACAAAATAAAAATAATATTCTTCCATTAAATAAAACAGCAGGGAAAATTGCCGTTATTGGTCCAAACGCCGATAATGAGCCTGTGTTATGGGGTAATTATAACGGAACTCCGGTTAAAACGATTACCATCAAAGAAGGAATAGAATCAAAAACAGCGGCAAACACAATCTTTTATGATAAGGCTTGTGATTTAGTAGAAGATAAAGTAACCCAGACTTATTTTGATCAAATTTCATTTGAAGGAAAAAAAGGAATGAAAGCAACTTATTGGAACAATCCAAACAGAGAAGGGAAAAGTGTTATATCCCAGCAGATTTTAAATCCTGTAAAAATGACGACTGCCGGCCAGCACGAGTTTGCTTCGGGAGTTAAACTGGAAGGGTTTTCGGTGAAATTTGAAACGGAGTATTTAGCAAAACAAAATGATACTCTTGTATTTAAAACAGGCATTACAGGTACTTTTGAATTGTTGGTTAACGGGAAATCAATTTCAAAATACAACAATTGGCGTACTGTACCAGCGAATATCCCATTTGCTGTTGAAGCAGGCAAAAAATATAAAATCGAAATTCTCTATGCCCAATCAAACAATTGGCAGGCAAATCTTGAATTCGATTTTGGAAAAGAGTTTGATTTGGATTTTAGCTCGTTAATTCAAAAATTAAAAGGCATTGATACTGTAGTTTTTGTGGGAGGGCTTTCTACTTTGCTTGAAGGAGAAGAAATGCCTGTGTCTTATCCCGGTTTTAAAAATGGAGACCGAACTAATATTGAGCTTCCGTCTGTTCAGAGAAAATGCCTGAAAGTTCTTAAAGATGCCGGCAAAAAAATAATTTTCGTAAATTGTTCCGGTTCCGCTATTGCTTTAACACCGGAGACTGTAAGTTGTGATGCTATTTTACAGGCGTGGTATCCCGGGGAAGCGGGAGGTCAGGCTGTAGCTGATGTGCTTTTTGGGGATTATAATCCTGCGGGGAAATTACCGGTTTCATTTTATAAAAACTCGGAGATATTAGGTGATTTTGAAGATTATTCGATGAAAGGGCGTACCTACAGGTATACAACAGATGTTTTGTTTCCTTTTGGTTTTGGTTTAAGCTATTCTAAATTTAATATTGGCTCAGGAAAATTGACTAAGCCCCGTATAAAACCGAATGAGAATATCCAATTAAGCTTTCCGATACAAAACAGCAGTAAGCGGGATGGAACAGAGATTGTTCAGGTGTATGTCCGAAAATTAAATGATAATGGCGGGCCTTTAAAAACATTGAAAGCCTTTAAGAGAATTTCTTTGAAGGCAGGCGAAAAGCAAAACGTGACTATCGATTTGCCGGCTTCATCATTTGAATTTTATGATTCTAAGACTACCGGGATGAAGGTAACTTTGGGAGAATATGAGGTGTACTATGGAAATAGCTCTGATGCTAAAGATTTAAAAATGACTAAAATATCAATTCAATAAAAGTATTATGATAAAAGTGCTAATAAACAGGTTACCAGTTTTGCTGATTCTGGGTTTTTCATTATTTTATGTAAGCGTTCATTCACAGGAAAAACTTTATCCGAATGAGTTTCCATTAGAAGATGTAACACTATTGGATGGTCCTTTCAGACATGCCCGTGATCTTAATATTAAGGTTCTTTTAAAATACAACGAAGACCGATTTCTGGCACCTTACAGAAAAGAAGCCGGTCTGGAGCCAAAAGCACCCAGTTATGCTAACTGGGAAGGACTTGATGGTCACGTGGGAGGACATTATTTATCGGCTTTGGCAATAAATTATGCTGCAACGGGTAACAAAGAGTGTAAAAAAAGAATGGACTATATGGTTTCTGAAATTAAGAAATGCCAGGAAGCAAATGGCGTTAATAATAAGGAATGGGGAATTGGATATGCTGGTGGATCTCCAAAAAGTAAAGAATTATGGGCTGCATTTAAAAAAGGAGATTTTAGTTTTTATAATTCCGCCTGGGTACCATTTTACAACTTGCATAAAATGTATGCAGGATTAAGGGATGCCTGGTTATATGGTGACAATGAAGATGCTAAAATAATATTTCTGAAATTCTGTGACTGGGGGATAGCTATAACTTCAGCACTGAGTGACGATCAAATGGAATCAGTACTTAATACGGAGCATGGCGGTATGCCTGAAGTTTATGCAGATGCCTATCAAATAACAGGTGATAAAAAATATCTTACCGCTGCGAAACGCTATTCTCATAAACAGCTTTTGAATCCTTTATCTGAAGGGATTGACAATCTTGACAATAAGCACGCCAATACACAGATTCCAAAAATTATTGGTTTTGAAAGAATTGCAGAGTTAAGTGATAACAAGAAATTTGGAGATGCCGGAAGTTTTTTCTGGGAAACTGTAATTGCTAACCGCACATTGGCTTTAGGAGGAAATAGCAGAAAAGAACATTTTCCGGGTAAACTGGCTTGTATTGATTATGTCAATGATGTTGATGGACCGGAAACCTGCAATTCTTATAATATGCTTAAACTTACTGAAGATCTTTTCAGAGTAGCTCCAGAGGTGAAATATGCAGATTATTATGAGAAAACATTATTCAACCACATCCTCTCTTCACAACATCCAGAGCATGGCGGTTATGTGTATTTTACCCCGGCGAGACCTCGTCATTACAGGGTTTATTCTGCTCCCAATGAAGCCATGTGGTGCTGTGTAGGAACCGGAATGGAAAATCATGGAAAATACAGCCAGTTTATTTATACGCATGTAAAAGATTCACTGTACTTAAATTTATTTATAGCCTCAGTACTGAATTGGAAAGAGAAAGGGATTAAAATTAAGCAGGTTACAGATTTTCCTGAAAAAGAACAGACAAAAATTATCATTGAGGAAGGAAATTCAAAATTTAATTTATTAATCCGTTACCCGGCATGGGTTCAAGAAGGTACTTTGAAAATTTTAATAAATGGCAAAAATAGCACTTTTACCAATAAACCGTCCTCTTATATAAGTATAAACAGAGAATGGAAAAAAGGGGATATTGTGGAGGTTTTATTACCAATGCACAACACAGTAGAAAAATTGCCGAATGTAGATAAATATATCGCTTTTCTGCATGGACCAATATTACTCGGAGCAAAAACAGGAACAGAGGATTTAAAAGGACTTATAGCCGATGACAGCCGTTTTGGACAATATGCGGCCGGAAGAAAATTGCCAGTTAATGAAGCTCCTGTCCTGATAGAAGATGATATGCAGAATATGACCAATAATTTACTGCCAATTAATGGAGAACCTCTAAATTTTAAACTCAACATTAAGATGGAAAATGGTATCCCGACAAATTTGGAACCTTTCTATAAAATTCATGATGCCAGGTATATGATGTACTGGCTCGCCTTAACAAAGTCAGGATATAAAACATATCTGGATTCTCTGGCGACTATAGAAAAACAAAAGTTGGAACTTGAAAAACGAACTGTAGATTATGTTGCCGTTGGCGAACAACAGCCGGAAAGTGATCATTATATTGAAAAGTCAAAATCAAATACAGGCAATTCCGAAAATGAGTTTTGGAGAGATGCTATGGATCAGGGCTATTTTAGTTATCTCATGGCTACACATTCTGAAACCAACCTAAGTCTTATAGTCCGTTACTGGGGATTTGAATGGGGATCAAAAAAGTTTGATATTTATATTGATGCAGAAAAACTGGTTTCTGTAAACAATTCTGAAAAAACAAATATCAGCCAATTTATAGAAAAAACGTATTTGATACCGGATTCCATGATAAAAGGAAAAGAGAAGATACGAGTGCGTTTTCAGCCTCAGTCTGACAGCAGTACCAGTGCTGTATATTTTATTCGCCTGACGAAAAATTTAAAATAAAACAGAAGCTAACTAATGAATTGGAAATCAGCTTAAAGTGAAATTTAATACGTGAGTTAATTCATCATTCCGGAAATATTCCGACAAATAAAAAAAGCCAATTAATCAACAGTCTGTTATGAATTTAAAATATGTTATAGGTTTGTGCCTGATCAGTTTTTTTAAACTAAGCGCACAATCAATTGTACAAAGTCCGGATGGAAAACTTAAAGTTTCCCTCTCTGTTACAGATAATGGAAAGCCTGTTTACAGCGTTACTTATGAGGAAAAAACTTTTATAGAAAAGTCTCCGCTTGGTCTGAAAACGAACGTGGGAGATTTTTCCTCGGGATTAGTTTTAGAAGCCAATATAAATCAAAATAAAATTGACGAAACATATCAATTGCGAAATATTAAACAAAGCAAGGTACACTATGTGGCCAATGAAGCTGTTTTTTCTTTTATAAAAGAAGGAAAGCCTGCTATCGATGTGATATTTCGGGTAAGCAATAACAATTTGGCTTTTAAGTATAAAGTACATCCTCAAAAAGAAGCTCGTTCCTGCGTGGTTCAGGAAGAGGTTTCGGGGTTTTTGTTACCACAGGGAACCACTACCTTCCTTTGTCCGCAGAGTAAGCCAATGACCGGATATGCCAGGACTTCTCCAAGTTATGAAACTTCCTATACATTAGACGATTCAACAGGCAAAAACGGCAGAGGAGAAGGATATACATTTCCGTGCCTTTTTAAAATAGAAAACAAAGGCTGGGTTCTGATTTCAGAAACAGGAGTTGACAGCGGTTATTGTGCCGGCAGGCTAATCGGACAGGAGAACGGATTATATACTATTGGATTTCCTATGGAAGGCGAAAATAACGGAAATGGTACCAGCGCACCCGGAATACCGCTTACAGGCGAGACACCATGGCGTACTATTACTGTCGGAGAAACACTGGCGCCGGTTGTAGAGACGACAATTCCGTTTGATGTAGTCAAACCAAAATATGAAGCTTCTAAGGAATATCAATATACAAAAGGAACCTGGAGCTGGATTATAAAAATGGACAGCAATACAACTTTTCCGGTGCAAAAACAGTATATCGATTTTAGTGCCGCAATGGGGTATGAAACCATTTTAGTAGATGCACTTTGGGATACGCAAATTGGAAAAGATAAAATCGAAGAATTGGCAAAATACGGAGCTGGAAAAGGTGTAGGCCTGTATTTATGGTACAACTCTAATGGCTACTGGAATGATGCTCCCCAAGGTCCCCGAGGATTAATGGAGAATACAACAGCCCGACGTAAAGAAATGGCCTGGATGAAAAATATAGGTGTAAAAGGAATTAAAGTAGATTTTTTTGGAGGGGACAAACAGGTAACCATGAAATTATATGAAGATATTTTGACAGATGCGAATGATTTTGGCATAATGGTTATTTTTCATGGCTGCACTTTACCTCGCGGATGGGAAAGAATGTATCCGAATTTTGCATCGGCAGAAGCGGTATTAGCAAGCGAAAATTTACATTTCGGACAGGAAAGCTGTAATAATGAAGTAATAAATGCTGCTACACATACCTTTATCAGAAATACGGTAGGAAGTATGGATTTCGGAGGAAGCGCTTTAAATAATTTTTACAACAGTGAAAATACTCCGGATAAGGGTTCAAAAAGAATGACTTCCGATGTGTTTGCATTGGCCACCGCAGTATTGTTTCAAAGTGGTGTACAGCATTTTGCATTGGCACCAAACAATTTAAATGATGCCCCTCAATGGGCTGTTAACTTTATGAAAGAAGTACCTGCCACCTGGGATGAAGTTCGTTTTTTGGATGGTTATCCGGGTAAATATGTGCTACTTGCCCGTCGGAAAGGGACCAAATGGTATATAGCAGGTATCAATGCAGAAAAGGAAACACTTAAAATTAAAATAAAAACAGCAATGCTGGCTTCCGGAACAAAATTAAGAAGTTATACGGATGATGAACAATTAGTTGGAAAAGTAAATACAATAAAAATAAGCAAGGATCAGGAAGTTGAAGTAAAAATCCCTTACAATGGAGGAGTGCTTATGACAAATTAAAAGTATCAAGCTGTATTTTATTAAATACTACCCATTGGTTAGAATTAAAAAATACTATATTTTGACGCGGATTTGACTGATTCGTTATCAAGAAGACGCGGACAAAAACGGATTTTTTTAGATTCTATATTTAAAATCCGTATAAATCCGCGTTTTTGCGGTAGCAAATCGGTGTCATCGGTGTTCTAAATTATATACGTTGCATTTTAAAAATAGAATTGCACCCAACAGGCTAAAGAAGTTTTTTTTAAACCATATAAGAGATGTAAGTTCATTTAAGTATTTCCTTAAACAAAA
>JBDTNT010000008.1:0-2426 GCA_039933615.1 Flavobacterium sp.
ATAATTTATAAACCAGACGCCTTTTTACCCCAAATGCCCTAGCCCCGATAGAAGTGGAAATCCTTTTGTACCTCCCGATAGCTATCGGGAGGTACAAAAGATTGAAACGGATAGCGGGAAATAGCTCCTTAAAAATATTTTAACCTATTTAATTACACCTGACAGGTTTCTAAAACCTGTCAGGCATAAATACCAAATACCCAAAAAATGAAAAAAATAATACTTACCGCTTTAATCGCTTTTGGTTTTACCAATTTACAGGCTCAGGAAGAGTCTAAAAGTCCGTTTACGTTTTCCGGATATGTAGACGTTTATTACAGTTATGATTTTGCAAAACCGGAAAACCATACACGCCCGGGATTTTTTTACAGTTACAACAGCAGTAATGAAGTGAACCTGAATTTAGGTTTGGCAAAAGTGAATTACAGTAAAGAGAATGTTCGTGGAAATTTTGCTTTGATGGCCGGAACATACGCGCAATACAATATGTCGGCAGAGCAGGATTTATTGAAAAATGTATACGAAGCGAATGTTGGCGTGAAAATTTCTAAAAGTCAAAATTTATGGATTGATGCCGGAATTATGCCTTCCCATATTGGTTTTGAAAGTGCGATTGGAAAAGATTGTGCTACGCTGACAAGAAGTATTCTCGCTGAAAACTCGCCTTATTATGAAACAGGAGTAAAAATCGGTTATACTTCTGAATCCGGAAAATGGTATCTGGCCGGAATGTATCTGAATGGCTGGCAAAGAATTCAGAAAGTTGAAGGAAATCAAACGCCTGCTTTTGGAACTCAGATTACCTATAAACCATCAGACAGAATGACCTTGAATTGGAGTACTTATGTTGGAAATGAGCAGCCGGATATCGACAAAAAATGGCGTTATTTTAATAACTTTTACGGACAATTTAAATTGACTGAGAAAACAAATATTACGGCTGGTTTTGATGTAGGTTCTCAGCAAGCGGCAAAAAACAGTAACAAATATGACAGTTGGTTTTCGCCGGTTTTGATCTTGCAATACAAACCAACAGATAAAATTCAATTGGCAGCAAGAGGCGAATATTACAGTGATGAAAAAGGAGTTATTATTGCGACTGAAACTCCAAATGGTTTTAAAACTTACGGATTTTCAGCTAACTTTGATTACTTAGTTACGGATAATGTAATGTTTAGAATTGAAGCCAGAAATCTTTCTAGCAAAGATGAAATTTTTACAAAAAATAATCTTCCAACGGATACAAATACGTTTGTGACGACTTCGTTGGCAGTTTCCTTTTAGCTTTAGGCTATAAGCTTTAAGCAATAGGCTGTTGAACGCTCTTATTGCTTAAAGCTTACTGCTTATAGCATAATGCAAAAAAATATGGAACAGGAAAAAGAAAATAACGCACAGCACTTTCTCGATTTAATTCAGAAATCAAGAAAAGGAAAGTTTAAAGTCTACATAGGGATGAGTGCCGGCGTGGGCAAAACGTACCGAATGCTTCAGGAAGCGCACTCTTTATTGAAGAACGGAATTGATGTGAAAATTGGTTACATCGAAACCCATCTTCGAAAGGAGACGCATGAATTATTGTTTGGTCTGCCTGTGATTCCGAGGCGGACTATTTTTTATAAAGGGAAAGAACTCGAAGAACTCGACGTACAGGCGATTATAAACCTTAGGCCAGAAGTTGTAATTGTAGATGAATTGGCGCATACAAATGTTGAAGGAAGCAAAAATGAAAAACGATGGCAGGATGTTTTAGAGATTCTGGAAGCTGGAATAAATGTGATTTCGGCGGTTAACATTCAGCATATTGAGAGTTTAAATGAAGATGTGAAGCGTATTACCGGCATTGATGTTCAGGAACGAATTCCGGATAATGTTCTGCGAATTGCAGACGAAGTCGTAAATATCGATTTGACTTCGGAGGATTTGATTGCCCGTTTGAAGGAAGGAAAAATTTATACGGCTGATAAAATTCAGCAGGCTTTGACTAACTTTTTTAAATCGGACCAAATTCTGCAATTGCGTGAACTGGCTTTAAAGGAAGTCGCCAGTCAGGTGGTACGGAAAGTAGAAAATGAAGTTCCGCAAATCAATGCATTAAAACACGAAAAGCTCTTGGCGTGTATTAGCAGTAACGATAAAACGGCTAAAATTGTAATTAGAAAAGCGGCGCGTTTGGCGAGTTATTATAATGGAAGCTGGTACGTAATGTACGTTGAAACTCCTGAAGAAAGTAGTATAAAAATTGCGTTAGACAAACAGCGCCATTTAATTAATAATTTTAAACTAGCAACACAATTGGGCGCGGAAGTTATTAAAATAGAACATAATAATATTGCGGATGCAATTCTGATTATGGTGGAAGAAAAACATATTACAACTGTCTGCATCGGAAAACCGCATTTGAATTTATTTAAAGTAATTTTGTC
>JBDTNT010000009.1:0-5023 GCA_039933615.1 Flavobacterium sp.
TCTTGGTATTTCGATTAATACATCGAAAGTTGTTAGTTTGTCTGCGGTCATTTTTGTTTTTTATTATATCTATAATTTCGGTTGCAAAAGTAACTAAAGAATCTATTTTTACAATAAAAAAACAGGTTAAATTATCTGCATTACCTTTTAAAAAACAAGCATTTAATAGGTAATTTTCCGATTTCGCTTATTTAAGTAATAATGCCAAAGCAAATAGGTGGCATAAGAGCGGTACGGACTCCATTGCTGTGCATGGGTTTCCATCTCCTGTTTGTCATGAATATCCAACAATTCTTTGATTGTATTGATGACTGCAATATCTCCCAGTGGAATCAAATCGGGCTCCTGAAGGCAAAACATCAGGTAAATATCGATTGTCCAGTTTCCGATTCCCTTGAGTTTAATAAGTTCTTCCCGGACTTGCTGTGCCGGTTTTGTGGCAAGACTTTCAAGATCCAATTCTTTATTTAAAATTGCTTCCGCTAAAATTTTGATGTATTTTGTTTTTTGACGGCTTACTCCCAATGCTCTGAATTCTTCATCTGATAAAAGTACCATCGATTCCGGATTGCAAGTTGTACAGGCTTTTATTTTTAAGAATGTGGCTTTGGCAGAATCAATGGAAACCTGCTGTTCTAATATCAGCAGTACCAAAGTTTCAAAACCTTGTGGACGTTTTGGAATTGGTGGTAATCCGTATTTTTCGATTATTTCGAGAAATATTAAATTTTTACTGGTTAAGAAATCAATAGCTTCCTGCATGATTTTGAGTTTAAGTCTATTCAAAATTAAATAAAAAAAGAATCTCGCAGGGACGCGAAGTCGCAAAGTTTTAATTTCATGCAGATTGAGCAGATTTAATAATTTATACCAATTCCAATAAAAAGAATCTGCGTGAAATAATACCAAACAAAAAAGCCGCAAAGAATAAACCTTTGCGACTTTGTAGTAGCTTTGAACCTTTGCAACTTTTCTAGAAATAGAACCCAAATGATCCTTTTACGGCAAATTTATTGGCGTCAGGAGCATTTAAATAACTTCCTCTCCAGGAGAAATCGATTCGGAATACTTTGAATATATTTCCGATTCCGGCATTGTACTCCCAGTATACATTTTCCGGAGCAACGTAAGGCTGGTCTGAAGCATTTATGGCTCTGTTGGCATTAGAAATAGTTCCGTGAACAGCTTTTATTCCGATAAATTCTCTCCAGTTTAATTTTCTCATAAATGGCACTCTGGAGAACAATCTTCCTCCAAAATCATGATTCCATTGCAGTGTTGTATATTGATCTGTAATAAATTCGTAAAAATTCAAATTACTAAAGGTATTTTCGATAGTAAAATAAGTCTGATTTCCCGGAATTACACTCATCAGACCTAACGGAATAGTTCCGAAGGTTTTTCCTGTTTCAAGAATAATATTCGATCTTCCTAATGGTCCGATAATAATTGGCTGTTTGTAAAACAATTGTATTTTTTCGTAAGCAAAATCACTATCCATTACTCCTTTTAGTCCATAACTGAAGTTAACAAAGAAATGGCTGAAAGGGCTGTCTACAAGATCACGTTCTACACCAAAACCAATGGTCTTACGGTTTGGCATAAATTCAAACTGAATATTTGCTTCAAACTGTTTTACTGCGCTCTCAACAATTCCCGCAGGATTTGCAGGTGTTGGTAAGGTTGTGTAATAATCTAAACTAAAAATTGGTGAAGCGGATTCGAGTGTTCGGTATGAAACACCGGCCTGGAAAACAAAGTTCTTCAGAGGTTCCATTTCAAAGGAAACGCTAGTCAGATTAATATTGGTCAGTTTTCCGTTACTGCCTGTTGTAAATAACGCAGATGATGCAAAACTCCTTCCTAAAATATCATTTGTTGTGGTTAAACTGGCACCAATTTGCTCGATATCCCGTCTGTTCCCTCCTGCAAGAATGATTCGCTTTTTCTTGTCGACCATCCATTTTCCGGAAACGCCATATTTAAATTTACTATCGTCGAAACCGTAGGCAGTGTAAGCCTGAACACGCCATGGGTCATTTGGTCCAAAATACGTCCGGCCTCCTACGCGCAAACGTAAACCTTCAACTTCATTATAACCAAATGTGGAGAAAATAGGTCCGAAATCGAAGTTTTTAAATTCGACATAACCACTTCCTAAAATAGAAACCAGACTGTAAAGCTGCTTAAATCTTTTCACCGTCTGCAGCGTATCCAGCATTTTATAAATGCCTGCTTCATCTTTGTTTAGTTTTTCGAATCGATTTTCATCCCAAAATTCCGGCGGTCGGTCATAAACCGCATTATCTATAAAATTGACTTCTTCTTTATAAAACTTCTCAGGTTTTGGGATATTGAATTTATGGTTTCTGAACAATGTCGTTCGCTTACCGTAAACCCCTTTTGATTTTTCCTTTTTATTTAAAGCAAAATCAGACATCATATAATCACGTGTCAGCAGAAAAACTGAGTCGTTTTGCACCTCAAATTCCTGCTCTATGTAAATGTCTTTTACCCAGTTGATATTGGCGCTTTTAGTAACGCCCATATTTATTTTCTTGATGGCAAAAGTGGTATCGTTTACCCAAAAATCTCCTTTAAATGTCAATTCGTTTTTACGTCTTGGGTAAAAAACAATGTTATAGCACCATTTTTTATCAATAAACGCGCTGTCTTTCAATACATAATTATAGACATCAATACCCGTTGTTGAAAGCGGGCTTGTAAAACTCTTATCGAAGAACTTAAGGTGATTGTCGTAAATATTATAATCTGAATAAAGATCTTTTACGAAAGCCAAAATTTGTTGGTTCCCGTTAAAACCGGATGTTTTACTTCCCGTAATATTCTCTTTTGTTTTTTTAAGTTTATTATCTCCATAAACATCATAAACAGATTCGTTGATGAAAATTGGCAGATAGGTTTTACCGGTAACGTCAGAAGTATCCACATGATTAAATACAAACTCCATTCCTTTGAAGAGTTTATTTTTCATGAAAGCACTGTCAATCGTATTCATATCGAATTCGACTTTTTCGTACTTCTGCATTTGATATTGATTGAACTGGTATAAACCGTTCTTACGCTTTCGTTCCCATATTTTTCTCAAAATATCTAAGGCCGGATTGTTTTTCTTTGATGTTTTCCCAGTAAAAATAACCACTTCATTAAGTGCCTCAGCTTCGCCCAAAACAATTTTAAAATCATAATTTACAGCTTTTTCCAACGGAACTTCCCGATCTGAAAATCCTGCAGACGTGACCAGTAAAGCAGTATAAGTATTAGGTGATTCCAGATAAAAACGTCCATCCTCATTAGAAACAATTCCTGTATTGGAACCTTTAAAAACTACATTAGCAAATGGAACCGGCTGATTGGATTTATCCAAAACAATTCCACTCACTTTAGTTTGTGCAGTAGCAATATTTGCAAGCGCAAATACAAAAAAGAGGCTTAGTAAAATTATTCTTTTCATAATCCGGCAAAAAAAAACTTCATCAATAATAATAGTAATGATGAAGTTTTATAAGTATGTTTATTGAACTATTTGTACATTACTTTTTTTACTGCTTTTACTACATCAGCTGCATTTGGCAACCAGTCTTTTAGCAAAACAGGAGAGTAAGGTGCAGGAGTATCGGCAGTTGTAATACGCTGAATTGGCGCATCAAGAAAATCGAAAGCCTGTTCCTGAACGATATAAGTTATTTCAGAAGAAATACTTGCAAATGGCCAGGCCTCTTCTAAGATTACTAAACGGTTTGTTTTTTTAACAGAAGTAAGAATAGCATCTTTATCCATAGGACGAACTGTTCTTAAATCGATAATCTCACAGGAAATTCCTTCTTTAGCCAATTCGTCAGCAGCGATAAAAGCTTCTTTGATGATTTTTCCGAAAGAAACAATTGTAACATCTTTTCCTTCACGTTTAATATCAGCAACTCCCAATGGAATTGTGTATTCTCCGTCCGGCACTTCTCCTTTATCACCATACATTTGCTCAGATTCCATAAAAATTACAGGATCATTATCGCGAATTGCAGATTTTAAAAGTCCTTTTGCATCATATGGAGTTGAAGGCACAACAACTTTAAGACCCGGAGTATTTGCAAACCAGTTTTCTAAAGCTTGTGAGTGAGTTGCTCCTAACTGACCTGCAGAAGCAGTTGGTCCGCGAAAAACGATAGGCACATTAAATTGTCCACCTGTCATCTGACGCATTTTAGCAGCATTATTTATAATTTGATCAATACCAACCAAACAGAAGTTGAAAGTCATATATTCTACGATAGGACGACAGCCATTCATCGCTGATCCTACTGCAATCCCTGTAAAACCAAGCTCTGCAATTGGAGTATCGATTACTCTTTTTTCGCCAAACTCAGCAAGCATTCCTTTTGAAGCTTTGTAAGCTCCGTTATATTCTGCAACTTCTTCGCCCATTAAATATATGGATTCATCGTGACGCATTTCTTCGCTCATCGCTTCGCAAATGGCCTCTCTAAATTGTATTGTTCTCATATTTATATTGTATGTTGAATTTTCTGAAGAGCAAAAATAATTATTTTAAATAACTTAAAAGCATAAATTGAATTTAAAATCACACTAACTTCCCTACCCCTTTAGGTTTTAACTTTAAAAAATCATAGTATGCTATTTACGAAATCGATATAATAGCCGTTTATTTGTCTCAGAAATCATTTTCGGACAATCTTTTATTTATTTGTTGAATTTTAAACAGCAACAAATTCCTTCTTTCAAAACAAACGGTTAAAAAAGCAGAATATTCCTTTGTAATTCAATAATTGGAAATTATTCCTGAATTGCAAAATTGCTAAGAATCAGCTCCAATGAATGCGTTTTTATTTTTGATTTCCGTTGAAAGACCATCAAAAATCCGTAATCTCCGAAAACGTAATAGTTTTTAAAAAATATTATGCATGCATAGTATATTATTCCGATTTTAATTTCTAAATTTGTAAAAGAATATTATAAATATAAAATATATACTTATGAAAATATT
>JBDTNT010000010.1:0-25090 GCA_039933615.1 Flavobacterium sp.
AGGCTTAATTATTTTAAAGTCTTCCTTATTCAATAGTAGTTCAAATAAATATCTGGCATACTTACTATTTATACTTTCATTAATTTTGTTAATGTATGTTTTTGAAATTGAAGAGGTATTTACTCTATATCCTTTTCTACGCTTTTTTGACCATGTCGAGTGGTCATTGCTATTGCCAGTTTTCCTGTTTATGTTTATTATAAACCGAATTGATGATACTGTAAAAAGCAAACAAAAAATTTATTTGTGCTTTATTCCGTTTGCCTATTCGGTTGTTCTTAGAATTATAACCGATCTTGATCGTATTGCAGGAATTTATAAAATCCCTGAGTCAGGAAACAATTTAATCAACATATTTTCTCAGATTCACCTTATTTTAGTAATTACATTCATCCCATTTATGCTGATCTACTCTTATTTTATGATAAGACATTTAAAAGACACACAGGAAAATAAATGGATCATTATCTTGTTTAACCTTTTTTCTTTATTATTATTCTCTTGGATAACGACTTGGATAACGGGTATATTTCTTCATTATGACATTTCTTCTGCTTTGAGTGTTGTGGCTGTAGCTGCAACATTTCTAATTCACTGGACTGCTTATAAAGGCATTTACAAATACAAATTGGCCAAAAATAAAGATGCTGTTTCTAATTTTCTAAACAGCGATTTAGTTCCTTCTTATACCAATTTGCAATTTGAAGAGAATAATATACCTGAAGAAAATAGAGAAGCTATCACAGCAGATAATCTTTATTTTCAAAAACTGGAACTTCTTTGCAAAGAACAGCACATTTATAGTGACAGTACATTAAACAGAGAAAAAGTTGCCGAAAAACTAGGCATAAGCGCAGGATATGTTTCACAAATTATAAACACGATAACAGGAGAAAACTTTGCTTATTACATCAATCAATATCGGGTTGAAGCTGTAAAAGAAATGATCTCCAATTCTGAATATGAAAATTATAATTTGTTGACGATGGGATTAGAATCTGGCTTCACTTCGAAAACGACTTTTTATAAAGCCTTTAAAAAAGTTACGGGTCAGACACCAAACGAATATAAAAATGCTCGCAAATAAGTACCATTTTATACATTTTTAAGCTTTTGAAACCTTTGCTGATTTTTCTTATGCGAATTTTGGATTTAAATAATTCAAATTACTTTTTATGAAAAAAATTTTATTACTAGCTGTTGTTACAGTTCTAGGATTTACAAATGTTAATGCCCAAGAAATTAAATTTGGCGCTAAAGGAGGTTTAAACTTTGCATCTGTCAGCGGAGATAATACCAAAGGTATTGATGTCGTAACATCATTTAATTTCGGTGTTTTATCAGAAATTCCCATTTCAGATCAATTTTCGTTTCAACCTGAATTAATGTATTCTGGTCAGGGATATAGTTTCAATGATAATACAATTGCCTTAAGTTACCTGAACATTCCTCTAATGGGAAAATACTATTTAACAAAAGGATTGAGTGTTGAGGCCGGACCGCAAATAGGTTTTTTACTTTCTGCTAAAAATGAAAAGACAGATGTAAAGGACTCGTTTAATACTTTTGATTTTGGTGTTAATTTTGGCTTAGGCTATAAACTTGACAACGGACTTAATTTTGGTGTAAGATATAATCTGGGATTAACTGATATTAATAATTTAGAGAATTCTTCCGGTAAAAATAAAAACGGAGTACTTCAATTATCTGTTGGTTATTTCTTTTTCTAAGACTTAATAATTTCAACATTTTTATATCCTAAGGCTGCCTGGAAAATAGTAGATTTTTTGCCTGTTTACTTTGTACCGGTTTTACCTATTACCGGTTTTTAATATGGTCAGGTGTCAAAAAATTAAAAATGTAAACAATTAAACTAAAAATCCTTATTCAAAAAAAGAATAAGGATTTTTTTATGATTCTTACTGGTTCTTAGTCTTGAGATTATGCCATAAATTTTGCTGTAAATATTAGAAATTTGAATGCTTCCCGCTACAAACAAAAAAGCTTCAAAGAAATCTGAAGCTTTTTCGTTTATAACACTTTCTAATTATGTAAGATTTTTAAATTTACATTGTTTATCTGGAACATTCACATTTTTATTGGCTGCTTAGTAAACTCAAATCAGTTTATGTTTGATTTCCTTATATTTTAAACGCCCCACTGGCAGGACTTCTTCATTTTTTAGTAACAAACTGTATTTCCCTCCGGCTTCTGCAATAAGTTTATCAGCCTCATGCCAGCAAACAATAAAAGATTTGTGGATTCTCTCAAATGTTGGCGGCAACAGTTTTTCCAAGGACTCCAAAGATTTGTCATGTAATTCTATACGACCATCTGATAAATGTAATTCCGTATAAATTCCGGCACCCTTGATATATCTGATGTTATTAATTGGTATCAGCCTTATAGTACGTGCTTTTTTCACTGCTAAAAACTTAGTTTCCCCACCTGACTGTTTTCCTGTTGTCGTAAAACGCGTAAAAGCCCGTTCCAGTCTGCTTTGGTCAAAAGGTTTGGGTACAAAATCCAATACCCCGTAAGCAAATGCTGTAATTGCCTTGTCAGTATAGGCAGAAATAACAATGGTTTGAAAAGATCCGGCAACAAAAGCCTGAAGAATATCAAATCCGTCTTCTCCATTCAAATTCAAATCAAGCAACAGCAAATCAATCGGGTATTTTTCAATGGTGCTCAATCCATTTTCAAGTGAATCACATAATAAAATCTGCAACTCCTTATCAAAGAAATCACGGGTCATTCTTTCGATCCGTCTGGCAATTCGGGCTTCGTCTTCAATAATCAGAATTCTCATCTTTTGTCAAAAATTTTAATAGTTGTCAGCCAGCCTTTTTCCACGGCGAAGGATTCGAAAGACCAATTGGTACCGTAGCTTTCATTTAATCTTGCTTTTATATATTTAAAACCTGTTCCGCCACTACCGCCTTTTTTTGTGTTTCGCTTTTCTGCCAGAGTCAACACTGTATATTGTTTATAGTAGTCTTCCTTAGCAAAACTTAGGCGAAAACAGATACAGCCTTGCGCTGGCGGGAGACTGTGTGTAATTCCGTTTTCAACAATGGTATGAATAATGGCTGGCGGAATATTTTCATTTTCATCAATACCTTTTTCCTCCCAATCATAACAAATCTCTTTACGAAAAGACATTACCTGCAGATGCTTCCGGCATAATTCTATCTCTTTCCGGACAGGGATAAGCGTATCTTCCGCAATGTTATTCATAATATCAAACTCATCTGCCAGTGCCCGAATAAATACTACCCCATCCTGCGGTGATTCTTCAATCCAGTCAATCAATGAGGTTAGTGTATTACGAAGAAAATGAGGCTGGATGTTTTTCTTAATCAGCTCCAATTGCAGCCTAGAAGACAATAACAAAGACGCATCATGAGCTTCTTCTATAGCTTTAGCCCTAATGGTATGCAGATAAAGCATACAAAGTATTATAATGGTAAAGGTGATGAACAATCCAAAATCATAAACCAGAAAATAATTAACTCCCGCACTAAACAACAAACCAACCAATACGATCAGACCACCTTTACTTTTTCGCAATACTGCATCGGTTGCAATTATCATAGCCGCAATCCACATGGCATAACTAAAACGTATGGCCGTAATATCATAATGATGATAATTGAGAAAGTATATCATTATAAGGACGACAAGTAAAAAGACTAAAACCAATCGCTTCTTTCTAAAGTCAAATTGCAGCATAAAATACCACGGAACCAATAGCGAAATGGCAAAAGTAAGCCAGCCAATAATCTCCAGCCTCATATAAAATTTGGTGTACGGAATGGTGATATAAAACTTGACGTATTCTATAATTAGTAAAATGAAGAATAGCAGGCAGATTATCCCAAAAAGCAACACCGGTATTTCCTGGCGACTGCTGTTGATGTAAAGAAAAAAATAATAGATCGACGCAATTAGAAATGCTCCCGCCATAAGATTCATAAAAGACATGATAATAAGCGGTGCACGAATAAGCCGCAGATAGCTTTCCAGCTTTACATCAATGCCGCGTTGTGCATCTCTCAGTTCATCTTGTTTTCCGATTACGGTGACAATGTGGTTGCCCAATCCAGCCAATTTCCCGGGTATCTGATAGTAGGTTATTTCAGTTCCCGGCACTTCTGCCCGGTCTGATTGCGCCATCTCGCCATTACTTCCCAGTAAGAAACCATCCCAATACACCTTAAAAGCTCCAAAACCATTAACCTGTAGGCCCAGCGGCTCCGACTTATCGCGATTGAGCAGTTTTAAAGGTATTCTGGCCTTAAAGACAGAACCGTCTGTTTTTCCGGGATAATGTTGTTCGGGACCGTTGCCAATCCAATAAGATGGATCAGATTCCGAATAATCCACATCCTGTTTACAGGACGTAAACAGCAGCAAAAAAGCGATAAAAAGTATAAAACGATACATCCGATAAAGATATAATAAATATCGAAGAGGGAAATGCATTTCAAAAGTCCATGGAGCCGTTGGCATGTTTTAAAAAATACTATTGTGCTTTATCTCCTAATCTTACAGTATGAAAACACTAACAATCACCATCCTTATCCTGTTTTTTCAACTTTGTGCTGTCGCACAGCAAACCACTGTTTCTGGTACAGTGCAGGATAATACAACCAAAGAGACACTGCCATATGTAACAGTAGCAATAAAAGACAGCGCCCTAAAAACACTGGCAATTGCTATAACCGATGATCAGGGTGTTTTTAGACTGGAGAAATTACCATCCGGTAAAATGACAATCACATTCAGCTTTATGGGGTATCAAAATTACACCCAACCTCTGGAAGCTCTTCCCGGTAAAACAAAAACAGAACTGGGAACCATTGGTTTATATACTGACGCCATACAATTGAACGCAATAGAAATTAATAGCGAAAAGCCGACCATAAGTTTAAAACTCGATAAAAAAGTTTTTGAAGTAGGCAAAGATATACTGTCGCAAAATGGCTCAGCTAGTGATGTCTTAAATGGTGTGCCATCTGTTGCCGTCAGCCCAACGGGAGCGGTAAGTCTTCGGGGCAACAGCAGTGTCATGGTCTTAATTAATGGCCGTCAGTCCGGTCTTACGCAAAGCAATGCACTTGATCAGATTGCGGCCGATCAGATTGAGCGGATAGAAATAATTACCAATCCATCGTCGAGATATGACGCTTCCGGTTCAGCTGGTATCATCAATATTATACTGAAGAAAAACAAAAAAAGAGGATTTAATGGTCAGGCCAGATTCGTAGCCGGATCACCAGCAGACAGTCGCTTTAATCCAAGCATAAACTATAAATCCGACAAAATCAATCTCTTTTCTAATTTCAGCATACGCTCCTCTGACTATGTAGGGTTGTATACTTCAAATCAGTCGACTACAGATAATGGCACAACCTCTTTATTAAATCATGTACAAAATGAGGACCGCCATGACGATGGCAAATTGCTTTATATCGGTGCTGATTTTTTTATTAATGAATATCAGACTATCACTGCTGCTTTTTTAAAAAATGCCACGCATGATAATGATAAAACTCATTTATTGTACGATTACAGTACTATCAATAGTGCTCAGGATAGCATATTGGCAAGGGAAGGCAAATCATTTGAGAAACGGTATTATAATCAATTGGAATTTAATTACACCCACACCTTTAAACAGCCGGTAAAAAAATGGACTGTAGATATGCAGTACGACTGGTGGAACAGCGATAAGAACTGGAATCTTTCAACACAGCGTTTACCTCCTGCTCCATTGACTTATCCGGGTATCAGAACACAATCAAAAGGAAACAGTAAGAATCTGCTGGTTCAGAGTGATTTAACACAGCCAATTGACAGTGTTTCTGTATTGGAGTTCGGAATTAAAACCGAGATCCGTAAAGTATCAAGTGCTTTTTTAGCAGAACAACAGAAGGATAATAACTGGGAAGTATATCAGGATATTGATAATAATTTGAACTATTCCGAAAGTATTGCAAGTGCTTACATCCAGTACAGCGACAAGTTCGGTCACTTTACTTATATGCTGGGATTGCGCACCGAACTGACCTATATTACAATAAAAGACATCAAAAATACTTATAACGATCAGAAAAATTACGGTCAGCTGTTTCCTACGGTCAATATAAGTTATAAGTTTAATGAGGCAACCTTACAGCTTAATTACAGCAGGCGTATTAACCGTCCGTCTTTGTATGCTTTATATCCTTTTAACGAACTCACCGATTTAAATGCACAGTATATCGGTAACCCGGGTCTTAATCCTTCTTTTTCAGATGTCTTTGAAATGGCTTTCCTTAAAACATGGAAAAAACTGACTCTAAATCCTTCCATTTATTATCAGATGGAGAAAGATTATATTCAGGATTTTACTTATCGCCAGGATGAAATCTTTTTCACAACGCCAATCAATATCGAATATGAATCTCGTTTCGGTGCAGAGCTGTCTACGCTATACAATCCGCTGAAATGGCTGCAGATCAATGCCGAAATGAATTTTTATCGCTTCACACAAAAAGGAAGTAATAGGGAGAAAAACCTGGATTATAATGGGGAAACTTTCACTGGACGTTTAACCACACAGATAAAGTTACCTGCAAAATTCAGCTTTCAGGGTCGTTATAACTTTCGTGGCGCACAAAGCAATGCACAAAACAGTAATAAGGCATTGCAATCACTTGATTTTGGAATGAGTAAGATTTTATTGAAGGATAAAGCCACTCTTGTATTTGATGTGACCAATGCTTTCAACCTGCGTCAAAACAAGAGTACAACGATCGGAACAGATTATGTATTTACTGAAACAAGCATTCCCAATGCTGCGCGATACCGACTGAGTTTTGTTTATCGTTTTAACCTAACCGATTCCAAGGTCATCAGACAAGCAAAAAGTGCCAATCGCAATTAACGGTATAAAACTGTAAAAGAATCAGCCATGAACCTATTATCTTGCCCTATATTTTTGAGGAATTCTAGTGACTTTTTTTCTTATTCTAAAAAATAACAGTTGAATAGTCATATCAAAACACAACAAATCTTATAAAAAAATAGTTATATATTAGCTATAACGAAAACTGTTTAACACTTTAAATCACTACAAAACAGAATCATTGAAGTTATTTTACGGCATCCATAAATGAGTTTACATTATATTTTGAGAATCTAAATCTGTAATTGAAAATAGAAAAAAAATGAAAAAAACAGCAATTATTGCACTATTAGGAATTCTTTTGTTTTCTTGCAAAAACGAAAAAAAAGTTGAAAACACAGAACAAAAAACAGAAATACCCAAAACCGTAGAAACAGCAAATAATGTGACAACAACCGGAATAAACTGGGATGACATACCTGAATTAAAAAACATCGGGAATTTTCCCTTTATTACTGCTCCAACAGGACTCAAAATAAGCTATGAGAAAAATGGTGTTTCAGATTTGTTTGATTACGAAACAATGGAAAACTATACAGGCAAGACTATATATACCACTGAAGGTAAATTAGGAATTTTAGTTTTTGAAGGAGCAGAAGGTCAAAATTTTAATCAAAAACTTTTCGATAAAAGTGTATACGATTACCTCGACAAAATAGGTGCTGAAAAATTATATAAAGGCGATTTTCCGGAGAATGAAAATGAAAGGGCCAGATTAGAAAAAAATATGTGGACAGGAAAACATCATACCAGTGGGATTATAAGAGAAAGTGATGCTCCGTTTGCTGTTTACGCATTTAAAAATAACAGTAAAAAGTATATAGTAAATATTCAATCGAACTCGGCACAGGGAAATATTTTTATAATGGAACTTAAAGATTTTGCACAAACCATAGAAAAATATTCTGCCGAACAAATGAAACTTGATATCGACAAAACGGGTAAAGCAATTTTGCATATTAATTTTGATACTGATAAAGCTACTTTACAACCTGACGGACAAAAAAATGTAGACGAAATTCTGGCATTATTAAATGCAAATCCTACTCTTAAATTATCAATAGAAGGGCACACTGATAACTCCGGTACTTCTGCCAGAAATCAAAAACTTTCAAGTGACAGAGCAAATACGGTAATGTATGCTCTGGCAGCAAAAGGAATTGACATAAAACGCCTGAAAGCAGTAGGTTTTGGTTCTGAAAAACCTTTAAAAGAAAATAATTCCGAAGAGAATAAAGCAGAAAACCGAAGAGTAGAATTGGTTAAAATTTAATAACAGAATTGATTCAAAAACAATAAAAGCCTGTTTCATAACGAAACAGGCTTTTTTGCTTTCCTTTTTGGCACGGCTATATTGAAAAACTTTATGACTACATAAAAGATAAAAAATGTGAGACTTTTACCCAGCTTGTCATAAATGATGACTTCGCATATACTGTCGCTTTTTTTTAGTAAACCATCAATCTTTCGGTTTATGGATATGAGGTTTTAAATCAGGATGCTTTGGCTTATTAGGCGGTGTAACGCGCCTTCTTTCATCTGGTGTTCCATCTGTAGTTTTTGGCTTTGGGCCTGGCTTGATAGCTTGAATTTGTTTCATAATAAATGTATTTTTTTATTAAATAATAGTTCCTTCAATAAGAAGGGTACTATCACAAATAACATTAATAAATTCAAGGTTTTATTATGGAAAACCATAATCATCTTAGATTGCAGAGTTTCTTGCGGAGATTTCTCCTTCGTCGAAAAGACAAATTGGTGTTAATAACATTTAATTTTTACATCTCATCCAACAACCCCACCTCATCATCCATAAACAGTTGTACGGGAATTTCCAGTAAAATCATCACATCGATTCCGATGTCGGATTTAGATTGGTAGACTTGAAACTTCATCTTTAAGTATACTGATCCTTTTTTTCAATATGGACGACATATAAAGACAAAAAAATCTTTGCATTGCGATAGATAAAATCGCGATTCTCACCTATCGAAATTACATGTCAAATAGTCAGAAAAAAACATAAATAAACCAAATTTCACAAAAGGAGTTCAGACGGAGGAGTGACGGATCGGTGACGAACCGGTGACGGGCAAATGACGTGGAAAAAAAGGATGGCAAACTGGCAGAAGTAAAGTATTTTTTTAAGAAATTATAATTTTTTCGCATAGCCTGATGTGATTTGTTTTTAAGTGAAACGTCTTTTTTAGACTTTGTAAAATTTGTTGCTATTGGTTAAAATAATTCACCCAACGAGAATAGTACAACTGTGTTAAAAACTAAAACAAAAATCAGACTTATCATAAGTTCTGTGTTAAAATACAAATCAAAATCAACTACTTTTAGTGGTACGCTAAACGAATTTTTATTGCCGCTGTCGGGTTTTAGTTTTGTGAAATAGTTCATTTTGCTTATTAATCCCGAAAGGTCTGTGACTGGTTCCTTGTACTCTGCTTCCAGTGTTTTTAAATTTTGACTCCTAAATTATAATAAAAAACTTACTTTTGTTTGATTTCCGGCAAGGAAGCGACAGATTGTGCTGTACCAAATCGTTTTAATCTGTTTTGTACGGCATAAATTATGTTTTTTACTTTGTCTGTTTTTTTATTCCTAATCATTATCTTTGAATTATGAGCACACTAACAAAACCAAATCACATAGGGCGAAAAATCAGCCGTATTCGTGAACTGAAAGACATGAAGCAGGAAGCACTGGCTCAGGCTTTGGGAACTAACCAACAGGCAATATCCGCCATGGAGAATAGCGAAACTATAGAGGATGAAAAACTTAAAGAAGTAGCAAAAGCTCTTGGTGTAAGTATTGAAGCTATAAAGAATTTTACAGAAGAAAACATGATTAATTACTTTAATACTTTTAATGAAACTAGCGAAGGAACATTTAATAATTATTGTACATTTAATCCTTTAGATAAGTTAATTGAGTCTCACAAAAACCAACTAGAACTTTTTGAACGTCTGGTTCAGGCGGAAAAAGATAAAGTAGCGTATTTAGAAAAATTACTCAACGATAAATAAGCGCAAAAGTAGTGCTGCAAAAAACAAAGCTCCAGAGAAATCCGGAGCTTTTTGTTTTTTGTATGTTTTGTATGTTTGTCTAAACCCGAAAGAAATTAGCTCCTGTCCAGCGGTTTTTCCAGCTGTTCCATACTTCTTCAAACGAAGGCCCGTTTGGTTTATACCGGGTTGTAAAGAGTTGTTTGGTTTTGACCATATCGGTTTGTTCTTTCAACAGTGTCAAAAAATCATATTGCTCTTTGTGCAGGTCATAAACCACCAGTTTAAACTGGTGTCGCAGCACTACACTATAACTTTCGTTTTCAAGTGGCAGACTGGGCTCTTTTCCGTTTTTAAATTCAGAATAGAACTTTCGCACGGGAAACCGGAATTTAAACAAGGCGCATATTGGCACCAATTTTAGCTCTTCTTCGGGTGTATCAGGGGTTGCGAGTTGGTAATTTTCCTCCGCTTTTTCTTCGAAAATTACACCTATGGCATATTCAAAATCAGCCAGTTCTATCATAAAATCAATCCAGTCTTCTTTTTGTTCCTGTTCGGCATCGGGTCTGTTGCTTTGAAGATATTCTGAAAAATGGGCTCCCAAAAAAGAGAGATTGTAATTGTACGACGGTTTTGAGGCCAGATAATCATCGGCAAAAGCACAAAAAATAGCTTCGCCTAAGCCATATTCCAAAGCGCTGAATTGCTGCGACATGCAATTTCGCAAACGCGCAATGTAACTCCGCTGGTAAATTGCCAAATGTTCGCGGGCAGTCAGCTTTTTAGAATGGCAAATGACATCTTCCACCGAAGCGGCGTCTGATGTCTCCGAAAGTAAATCACCCGGATTTACTCCCGTTTGCTGATAGGGATCCAGCAAAAGCTGCTGCATCCATTGTTGAAAATCCTGGAGTGGTATTGGTACCGTTTTGTCCATTTTTAATACTTATAAAAATTTATTCATGGCAAATAGATTCAGGGGGTTTGAAACCTGTTCTTTATCAGGAGGCCGGAGTTCATTTTCAAAGCCAACAAATCCGGCATCCCTGTATTGTTTTGATTTCAGCAACTCGGAATGGTACACATCAAAGGCTGGGATATTACCATCCCACTCCAATAAAACAGATGCTTCACTGGCGAATTGATACGCCATCTGAAACAATTTCCATACCTGCCCGTTAACTTCTCTGTCGTGTGTGTCTATAATATAACTTCCGCAATTCTGGTGGCCTGCCAAATGCATTTGTACGACTTTATCATGCGGAATCCCGTTGATGTATTCCACGGGATCGAAATCATTATTGAAGGAAGACACATAAACATTGTTTACATCGAGGAGTAATCCGCAGCCTGTTTCTTCGGTCATGATCCGTAAAAAATCCCATTCCGGAAGCGTCGAATTATGGAAGGCTGCATAGGTACTCGGGTTTTCGACAATGAGCGGCCGCTCTAAATAATCCTGTATCTGAATGATCCGGTTACAGACGTGTTTTAAGGATTCGTCATTTAGCGGAAGCGGTAATAAATCGTGCGAATTGGTGGTTAAAACCCCTGTCCAGCACAAATGATCGCTGATCCAGGCGGGCTGCACCTCGGTTGCGAGTTGTTTTAAACTTTTCAGGTAATCAAAATTTAGCGGATCGGTACTTCCTATAGACATCGATACCCCGTGCATGACCACGGGGTATTGTTCTGCTATCTGGTGCAGGATGTGTCTTGGCCGGCCATGCGAGTCCATAAAATTCTCGGAGATTACCTCAAACCAGTCTACTGCCGGTTTGTTTTTGAGAATATGTTCAAAATGCTGACTTCTGAGTCCTAAACCCAGCCCTAAATTGGGTAAGCCAAGTCTAGTTGTCATTGTTTTTCGAACAACAGTTTGAAATGCTTTCCGGCAATTTTTGGGCACTTTCCTCTTCCATTTTTAAAACCCTCAAATCGGCAGCAACCTTTCTTTCTGCAGGATTGTTTATGTAGGAACAAGATCTTGAACCACTTTGCCCACAGGAAGAGTAATCTACACCTTTGGTCCCGCGAATTGTGTTTACATATTCATCGCTTGGTCCGTATTTTTCCGGAGCCTCGCCAAATGATGCACTTTCGGCTTCTCTTTTTTCTTCGAATCGTGCTCTTGCCAGTTGCCAGACACTAAGTCCTTTATTGGGACCTTGTGCCATAAAACGGGAAGACAGGATGGGTACACCACAGCTCCCCTGGTAACGACATTCATTTTCACCGGGGTGACAAAGTTCTTCGGTGGTTCCGAAAATCCCGCAGCCTCCCTGCCCCTTGCAGGAATTTAATGTGTGGCACGGATGGCCAACTGCTGTTGAACAGTCTCCTTTTCCGGCACAATCATTATTTTCTGAATATCCCTCATTTTTGCATGAATTAAGCCCCATACATACATGAAGCTCTTTTGGTACTAAATCTGACATCTGTTTTTATTTTTTGATTAATGATTATGCTGATAAGGTGAACTCGGTACCATTGGCATATCGGCCACCACACTGTGATCTAACCCTACGTCCGGTAAAGACGGGAAATAATTATCGCTGGTAATCGCCCAACCCCAGTTCTTAGGATCTGCTTTAGCCAACTGATCGACTAAATCCATAATTTGCGCTTTTGGTCTCAACGAACTCTTTTCGAATAAAAAAGGTTCAAATGTCAAAGCTCCCTTATAGGTTTTATTCCCTTTGGTATACGTATAGGAATTTATCTGATTACCGACTCCGCTCAAAAGCCAGATCATCGATTTATGAATCCCGTACATGAATAAATCGTATTGGGTACTTTCGTCTTTATAGTAACAGGTTTCAATCATTAAAAGGATATAGGCAAAAACCGCATTCCCCAATTCCGAACAAAGCGTAAGTGCTGTGTTACCCGAAGCTTTGTAATCTGCTGTTGCAGGATTGGCATCGGTATCGTAAACAAAATAGCTGAAGAAATCGTCTAATCCCCCGATCTTACTGAATTTTTCCTGATAATGTCCTCCAAGGCTGTAGGCTTCCAGGAATTTGGCAAAATGCGCCACTTCTTTTCCGCTATCATCATAATCGCCTTGCCAAAATTTCACCTTGCCGTCTACGACTTCCATTGGTACCGGCATCTTATTGGCGCCCCATTTCAGCGTATGCTGCTCATCCTTACTTCTTCCTTCTCCCTGCTCTACAATGAGTTCAAGGGCCTCAATTGCCGAATGGGCATCGTATACGCCAACCAGTGTGCTATTGTCATCTGTATTTGCAAATTGAGGATTGTGTTCTCTGTCGTAATGCACTGTATTCATCGAATTTTGAGAATAGAATGGTTTCGGACGTGCCGGACTATCCGGAGGCAGCAATTGTGGCTGCTGTTTATAAGGGCCCGGGAAATCCTCTTTTATGCACTCCATAATCATTTCATACAATCGACCAATAGTCTGATAATCAATCGTAGCCTGCAATAACAGTTCCGCATGAGGATCTGTAAACGGTTCAGGACTTTCTATTTGTAGAAAAGTAGTCAGTTGATTGAGCGATAATTTGGCGGCATTAATTTGAAATTCAGGAATATGCCCGTCCAGTTGGGTTGGAAAGGACAGTATTTTCCCAATCCCCATCAGATCCGGCGGTACCTGGCAAACCGCTTGTTTCACATTGCAGGAAAGCGCGAGGTGCAGCATTTCTTCGATAACAACACTCATGATCAAAGCAGCCGATTTATTGGAATATACCAATACATCCAGTTTCAGTTCCTGCGCCAATTCATCTGTTTCGGTTGCGGTATGCTTCCCGGATTGCGAAAGCTGCGCATGAATTTTAGCGTACAATTTGTCCTGATCCTGCGCTCTGTTTATCGAATAATAAGTAGACAAATAGGTCGGGATCGTAGCCAGCTCCAGCGCAATTGCCTGTTGCATTACCTCTTCGATATTGTCTTTTGTTACTGCTTTCGAAAGTGTAAAAAGTTTTTTGGTTTTCATGTTTTTGAAATTAGTTTGCCGATTTTGGTTAAGTGAATTATTCCGGAGAAATAAATGGATAGTGTTTTTCGTCTATAATTGGTTCGATTCCAAAAAAGTCATTCAGGACAGATTCGGCAGTACAAAAAGCACCTTCTACCCAGGCCTGATCATTGGAATACGTTTCACCAACTATAAAAATATCGCAGTCTGTTTTTGGAACCAGCTGTGATGGCTTTCTAATTTTTCTTTGCACATCGCCTAAACTATAGTGTGATTTGTAGGCATGATACCCTGCATTAAAAGGAGGAAGCGCCCAGTCAATATATCTCGTTTCTAAAGGTTCAGGGACAAAAGAGTAATCTGCCTGCGGTCCAAAATGCAGGGACGCCAATTGCGAACGAAGCATTTTTACCATTACAGGTGTGGCTTCTCTTGGCCCTTCGAGCGGCTGGCAATCTCTGGATTCCGGAATTTCGCGTGTTGCATCCGGTCCGAGTTCCAAAGCTTTCCAAAACGTTGCGTATTGAATATCGTCATAACTGGCAAGAATACCATAGACTTTTTCCCCTTTTTCATTTCTGGCATTATCCCCAAAATAAACCACTTGTCGGATAGGCATATCGGTAATACTTGGCCCGATGGTGTCTAATTCGGCTACTGCTGCAATCTGTTTTTCCTGTTGGAAAGTCAGACGCTCCTGAATCGCATTTTCTACTGCGGCTATAAAACTTATTTTATCATTAAATGAAGTACCAATAAGCACCGGACTTTGTGCCAGTTCTATTGCTTTGAGATAAGCAGCAGGAAAATTCTCTTTTTTAAGTCTGGCTATTCCTTCCTGTGTCAAAAAGTAACTGGTAAGCTTCGCAGGGTAAGTCGGGGCTCCGTCTACTGTTTCTCTCCACCATGGGGTTTTGAAAAACATTCCTACTTTATAAGAAGGTTCCATAACTACAGACTCTAAATACAGCTGGACTTTTTCGTGATTTAGTACATCCAAACCCTCCTCGTCGCTGTATCGCGTGGCCTGGGCTACCAACTCTATGGCTGCTCTCGGCATTGCCAGAAAGGCCGCGTTGCATCTTTTTCTTTCTGCAAGCCTGTCCGGATCCTGACGTGTTGCTGTGGTAAAATGTATCCCGGCTTTGGTATGTAAAATAGAACGCAATCGGGTATTTGGAAAATAATTCAGCGTGATCCCTTTTTCTTTTGCCAGTTTTTCAACTTCCTCAAATAAGGTATCAAATAAGCTCGAATATCCTTTTATCAGGGTTTTATATTCGGTTCCGGGTGTAAACTCGTCATTGACATTAAACGACTGGGCGCTGTTGCTGTTGACTACATTTGAACTGTAACCGTTACCATCTGCCAAATAGCTAAATCCTTCCTGTCCCAGCATATCATACCCAAGGTTCCAGTATCCGGCTTCTTTTAGCAGATCTCCTTTTTTATAGATCGAACTGTCCGGCATATCAATATTGATTTTCCCTTCTTCATAAAACCGGCACCACTCTCTTCGGGTAGTCGGTCCTGAGGTTTGTGTGATTGCTACAGATTGTATGATTGTAAATCCGTCGTCCGGCGGGGCATCTTCGCCGTAATTGTTTACGTCGTAGGGCGCCGGCTGGTTTGAAGTAACATCTGAGACATACATGTTTTTGGCACGTAAAGACATTAAGGGATCCGCAGACTCATTAAACGGAATTGAATCTTTCTTTAAGTCCAGTTTTTCTATGGTTTTGGTAACTACACGATGTCCTTCTCCCATCGGGGTTCCGTCCCAATTAGAATATCTCATCCCGCCCAATTCCAGGTACGAATTGTCTTTATTGTCCTTGTAATGCCAGGTACAGACACGTGCTCCGGGTGCTCTCGTTCCGGGATTTTTTTTAGAAAAGTCATACTGTCCCCAGTCATAGAGTTCTAATACGTCGCCTTTTACAAGCATTTTTTCGTTCTTTTTCTGTTTGGAAGTCCCTTCCAGTAATCTCCAGGCCGTATAGAGTCCGGCTGCACCTGCTCCGAAAATGGAATATGTTTTCTTGCTCATGATGGTATTTTTTAAATTTTTATTGATTGCTTTGGTGGTTGCTTTTATTCATTACCGAGCCTTGCCATTTGCTGTGCAAGGTCTTTTTGTGGAATTATAATTTCTACAAGGCTTGGGAGATTTGTTTTTTGCTGAAGTTTAAGAAGCACTTGGTCTAATTCCGTAACCGTTTCGGCCCGATAACTGTTTGCTCCAAATGCTTTGGCAAGTGCCTGATAATCCCATTTTGGAAGGATATCAAATTCATCAAACTTATGAGTTGGTCCCTCCTGAAAGGAATCCATATCGACATAAACCTGCTCTATGGCATATACCCCGTTACTCATCACAAATAGCACAGCGTTGATGTTGTATCTTACAAGAGTCGAAAGTGACTGTGCGATCATCATAAAGCCGCCATCGCCGGCTACTGTCCAAGCCTGTTTACCGCTCCCCAACTGCGCACCTGAAGCTGCACCGGTCTCAAAACCAATACACTGCCAGGCAGCCGAAGAAATATAGGCGTTCTTAGACAATCCGTAAATATTGGTGGCCACGTACATAGACGAACTTACACCAAAAGTCATCACAATATCGTCCAGCATTTTTTGCTTTTGCAAAAAAGATACGGTGTGCTCAAAAAAACGGTTAAAGGTTATTACTTCGGGTGTTTTATCATATTTGGGATCCGAATTGGATCTCCACGGTTCCGGAAATTTTGGTTGTGCGGGCGCTACCGTTTTTAAAGGATAAGCCGATGCTTTTCTAAAACGTTCTGTTAATGCTTCGATAAAGTCATTTAAGGTTACCTCCTTATAGGTAAAATAACCAACACGCATTTCCTGCGTAGTGGCCTGGATCATATCCGGAAATTTATTTTCTACGAGCCATAAGTAATCATCTGTAATGATGGTCCCTAAAGACAAAATACAATCTGAAGCTTCAACCAGCCTGATAACTTCTGGAATCGAAGCCTGATCAGAATAGGTTCCTATAAATTTATCCCCTTTTTCATCGAGTACCGTTTTTCCCAGTGAAGTTGTGGTATACAACAGACCACTCTGTTTTATAAGCTCTTTCAGCTGATCTGATAAATCGTGTCGCAAGATCTCTACTCCTGCAAGAATCAGAGGTGCTTTTGCCTGCGTAATTTGAGTCCATGCCTGAGCAACTGCATTCTCCAGTGCGGCTGCCTTACTCTTTATTATTTCAGGTTTTAGTTTTTTATCAGAAGGCTTTGGGCAGGGTTCGCCCCAAACCTCTTTAAAGCACGCGATATAGACGGGACGTTGGTGCGTAAGTGCTGCGATAATTAGTTTATCTATTTTTTCAGGAGCGTCTACAGCCGTACTCAAAGTCTCGGCAGCAACAGTCACTCTTTCGTAAACTTCCTGATCGGCATTAAGATTCCCTGTAGAGTGATGGTAAAGCACATTGTACATACCCGCAATTTGTCGGGCATCTGCTCCGGGTGTGGCACTAATTACAACAACAGGACTGCGTTCTACATAAGCTCCCGCAATAGCATTTAATGCACTAAAAGTACTTACCCCGTATTGTAAAGACACAGCTCCCAAACCTCTGGTACGCGCATAAGCATCCGCAGCATACGAGGCGTCGAGTTCGTTGGTCGTTCCGATGGTTTTAATTCCATCAAAGTTTTCTAAGGCTTGTGTAAAATGTTTTACATAGTCGCCCGGAATCTGAAATATTTCGGTAACATTTAATTGCTTAAGCCGGGTGAGCAGATAATCTGCAACTGTAAATTCTTTTGTAGATTTCATTGGTCTGATATTGTAAATTAGGTGTTGTATTGGTCTTTCGCATATAGATTCCTTCGTTCCTTTTCTTTTGAGGAGATCTTGATTTTAGTATTTTAAACTCTGATACGCACCTGTAAACTGCCAATGTTATCGGCTAGTCCGGCTCCGTATTCCGCATTTAAATCATCGTTTATACATAATTTTAAGGGTCCTGTTTGTCCTGCAGGAGTCATAACAGGCCCGTTTCCAATTAGAAATGGAGGATTGGTTCCAACCTGTCCTATAAGCGCACCCATATTTACATTTTGAATCGGATAGCCTGATTGCGTTACGATAACACCCGGACATCCGTTTGCTCCGTACAGATTCCCATTATTGGTTTGCGGATCTGCTGTCCACTGACCCGAATTGTAACTTACCGTTATCGGATTTCCCGGTTGTACAGCAACTCCTGTATCCTGCCATGCCTGATTTGCATTAACCTGAGCAAAAGTTTCTACCAATTGCAAAGTGTTGGCATCTATATGTAAAAAATTAGTTGGAATACCATCTATTATAAACTCCAGAACAATATTTTGAATGTATTGCAACTGAGCTGTTCCGTTGCTCAAAGTTTCAACATACCAGGTAGTATCCATTGAAACCACTTTCCCAAAAGAATTTTCAAAATTTATATTACTTACCCCGCCACCATGATTAGTAGTGCTAACGTTAATGCTGGAATAATTGGTAACCGTAATCCCATTGCTGTTTAATGCATTCAGTTGCTGTGTCAAAACAGTTGAGGGATCAATAATAGCCGGATCTGTAAACGGTAGTTTAGTTCTGTCGGCTATGGGGAAAACCGGATTTCCTGTTCCGGAAACAACCGGGCCTCCCGTCATTAAAACGGAGACACCATGGGGAACTGAAATTTGTTTGTTGTATTGCGTTGTCTGATCTTGCACCGGAATTGGGTTTCCGTCCGGAACACTACCCGGACCGTAAGGACCTTCTACCTGATTTTGTATGGTATGATAAAGCCAGGTGCCATTTTCGGCATGAATTAAGGTGTTTGAAATTGGCTGCACGCCACCCGGATCGGCATTGTTTGCGATGTATACTCTTTGTTCATAAAATAACACTCCGCTGGTCTGTGTATATCTTCCTTCCCTATTTGGTGCCCCGCCCGCTATTGCAGAGAATGAAATTTCTTCGAAATAAGGAAAATTTTTAGTGATGTACCCATTTGCAGTATCTGCCTGTGGCAAAGGCATGACATTATATCCGGTAGCAGCTGCTCCTACTGGGCTGTTCCAGGTACCAATAAAATGATTTAAGAGTCCCAGATTCGAAGTCCCTATAACGGGCGGCTGATTGGTTGTTCCTACAAGTGGAGTTGTAATGTCCGGTATTACAGCTGTTGCTGCTGTAGCTGCCTGCTGTGCCAGATAAGGGCATGTTGGCTTTTCTAAGTTGATTGTGTTTTCCATTTTTTTTATGTTTTTTGTTCCCTACTCATAAAGCTTTTCAGGTTACGCCTCATTCTATTAAAATACTTCTGGATTGCGGTTTTACTTTATGCCCCTGATTAATACCGTATGACACGTAAAATTTTGTAACCACTATAAAACAGTCAGGCTGATACTTTTGGAGTATTAATTGAAAAACATATTTTGAAAATAAATCCAGCCCGGTTCTGTTCCTTTATAAAATTACAATGCCGCTCTAGTTTAAATTAAAAAAAGGGTATGAACACCGTATTTTTTATACGTAGGAAAGGGAAATATTAGTATAAGATCAGATTTGGATGTTCAGGGATTAAGAAGATAAAAGTCAGGCAGAAAAATTATGGGCAGTAATGAGTCTATGCGTATCCGTAAAACTTCAAAATACGGGAGGATTGATTTTTATAAATCGATTTGAAAGTGATGGGCTTCTTTCATAATCTGTTCTTTATACAAAACATAAGATATAAGTTGTATTTCAAGCTTTTTTTTAACTAAATAAAAAAGTCGGGAGCCTTTTGAGAAGTTTTACGTTTTAAATAAACATAAAAAATTACGCAAAGTCAGAGTGAACTGACCGTTGCGTATTTTTTTATGACTAAAACCAGAAGAAATACTCCGGTTTACTATTTACTTTTTTTCAAAGCCTCTAATAATTCTACCATATCGACAGTAGCATAAGTAGAGCAATAATCCGATACGGCGTAAGGCAAAATAAGGGTATTGTTGTGAATTAGTGCTCCACAGGAATAGACTACATTCGGAACATAACCTTCACGCTCATCTTCCGATGGTGACAATAAAGGCTCTGAAAGTCTTCCTATTTCTTTAGACGGATCATCGAGATCAAATAAGGAAGCCCCTATACAATAACGTCGCATTGTACCTACCCCGTGGGTAATCACGAGCCAGCCTTCGGATGTCCAGAGTGGCGAACCGCAATTTCCTATTTGTGTAATTTCCCAGTTAAAACGGGGTTTTTGCAGAAGGATGGGATCATTCCACTGGGTGGCCCTGTCCGAATACATTATGTAATTGTTTACTCCGTCGATTCGGGCAAGCATGGCATATTTACCTTTTATTTTTCGGGGAAATAAGGCCAGGTTTTTATTCTGGGCACCGGCGCCATGCAAAGGCATAACCCTAAAACTGTAAAAATCTTCGGTTGAAATAAGTTTAGGCAGTATCGTATGACCATTATAAGCTGTATAGGTCGCCATAATACGAACGGAATCATCATCGTCTACAAAACGTACAAAACGGGCATCTTCTATACCACGGCTCTCCGATTCGGATATTGGAAATATAACACGTTCTGTAATGTCTGAATCGTGTGTAAATTGCAAATCATAAAAGGAGTTGGCCAGCCACAATATTTCCTGCAGTGCTGTTTTTCTTTCCTCCCGAATCAGCGGATCACTTAAGTTGGTATTCAGAATATTTTTGATGACCGCAAATTCGAATTCATTCGGCAGGTCCTGCATGATTTGAGTGATATATCTGTCCGCTGTATGCATTTCTGCCAACTTTGTTAAAAATCGCTCTTTATTAAATAAGGTCTTGTGCTCGATCTCTGCTTTATCAATCTGATTCCCAATTTTCATAATCGTCAGATTGTTGTCTTTATCCAGGATTCCTCTTCTAAAAACGATAGATGAAATATGGCCTTCCCCTGTTGCACGAAAAGAAATAACAACGCGTTTTTCGCCGGCTCCCAAACCTGTCTGATCAAAATCTTCTACAATCGACGGATTAAAAATAGCTGCAGATTCTATCGCGTATTCCATGGTACAAAAAGAGCCTATAAGCATTTTCCTGTCTGGAGACAAACTCTCATAATCTATTTGCATTCCCTCGATTATGGGTCTTATCTTTTCACAATGTTTATAAAAAACAGCCGAAATATTTCGATGCCGTCTCGCAAATTCGCGCAGTGTCTGTTCTAAAGTCTGTAATACCTGTTTTTCGTCGAGCAGCATTATCCGAATCACCATTTGCTGGGTACGTTCGTTACCGTTCATAAAATAGCGGGCAACAACTCTTCTGGAATCTGGTGTAAATTTTACATGTTTTCGTATTACTGATACTCGCATAAATTTGCTTTTTATTTAGAATAAATGATTGATGCAATTATTAAAAAAAAGAATTTCATCTCTATTGCTACAACAAGTTAACAATTTTGTTAAATAAAAAGCCTAATTTTTTATTAAAAGTTCTTGTTAACGTTTTATTCAGCAATTGAAAAAGAGCTGGTTTTATAAGGTAATACTGTCGATTTATTGCTGGTTTTAACTTTTACAAAGCAAAACAAATTCAATATTAAACTTGCTTTAGATTCTATTTGGAAGAGAGTAAAATGTGACTAATTATTTATTGCTGCGGATTGTGATATCCGGGGATTGTGATAAGTTTGATTCTTTAACCAGAATATTTTTTTCAATACTAATTGTTGCCAAAAAACATATAAGATTTCTTAGTAATTCCAATTATATTCACTAATCATCAGTTTTGCATTTTTATTTGAGTATTTTATTTCTATATCCGAAAGATTGTATTTTTGTCTCACACAACCCATAAGCGTTCTCAAAAATGCATCATCAAGAATTTGAACCACCTGAAGAGTTACAAGATGCTATAAATTGCTTTTGGCATACCCGAATTAATTTTGGCGAGAAGGAATCGAGTATTGAAGTTACACCTGATGGCTACGCAGAAATTATTTTTTATTTCGGAAATACTTTAAAGATTTCCAGAAATGGCCTTTTACAGTCCTTACCATCACCATTTATGACGGGACTGCTTAATGAGCCTGTTCATTTTCACACCAAAAACACACTGGAAGTGATTGGTATCCGCTGTTATCCCTGGACTGTATTTGACTTGCTCGGACTTTCATCAGGCAAAAATGGAGTCCATACTTTTGAGCATCCTATCGCTGCGCTTCAATCGAACTTAAACGTACTGGTTAAGGCTGGTAAAATAGAGGATGTAGTCCATCAGATAAAACAATATTTACTGGACGCCAAATCAAAAATTCCCGCTGACAGCCTGTTATTTAAAGCCGGAATTGCAATGAGAAGTGCCAAAGGAACTTTGCCGGTAAGTCAGGTTGCAGATGCAGCACATTCGACAGTTCGTACTCTCGAAAGAAAATTCAAGCATTCTTCCGGTCATACCGTTAAAGATGTATCTGCGCTCATGCGGTTTGAGCAGGTCCGAAACCAATTATGGCTGGATCCAGATTCTACTATTGCCGGCCTCGCACATGAATTGGGCTATACCGACCAATCGCATCTCAGCAGGGAATTCAAACGCTACAGCGGTACTACACCTGCGGCATTCGCAAGAAAAATTAAAAAAGGAAAACAATTGTTAGGCGATGATTTTGTCGTGTTTATACAATCCTGAGACTTAACTATTCCTGAATTTTGTCAAATAAATTTTGATAAAAATGGAACCACTAAAAGGAAAAGTAATCGTTTCGGGTGCCAGTATAGCAGGACTCTCGACCGCTTACTGGATGAATAAATCAGGCTATCAGGTAACTGTAGTTGAAATGGCAAATGAACCCCGGATTGCCGGCGCGGCTGTTGACCTGCGCGGGAAAACTGTTGACATCGCCAAACGGATGGGAATTTTTGAACAATTAAAAGCGCACCGGCTAACGGTTGAACTGATCGAATTTAAAAACCAAAATGATATCACCGAAGGCGCAATACCTCTGATAAACGAGGGCGAAGAACTTCCCGATGATGAAATCGAAATTGAGCGCGATACATTTATTGGTCTCTTATTTAATATACTAAAAAAGGATGTCGAATTTATTTTCAATACTAACATCACAGCATTAAACGAAACAAAAGACGATATAGAGGTTACCTTAAAAAACGGCTCAACACAATCGTTTTCTATGGTATTCGGGTGTGACGGGATACATTCGGGGGTTAGGAAAATCTGGTTTGGTGAGGAATCTGAATATGCCCATTTTCTTAACGCTTATTTTTCTATCACAATCGCAAACAAATTACTGATAAAACAAAAAACAATGCAAATGTATAATGTGCCGGACAAGGCCATTACGCTGAATGCTTATAATAATAAAACCGATATCATTTTTTGCTTCTTTTCAGAAAAGGAAATTCCTTATGACTATCGTGATGTCGAGCAGCAAAGGAAAATTATCTTAGACCAGTTTACAGGACAAAGCTGGAGGACTTCAGAATTACTGCAGGAAGTACAGAATTCGGAATTTTTCTACTTTGATAAATTTTGTCAGATCAAAATGCCTTCCTGGACAAAAGGCAGGGTGGCATTGGTGGGTGATGCAGGTTATGGTGCATCACCGGCTGCAGGAATGGGTGCTTCCTTGTCAATGAATGGCGCTGCAGCATTGGCCGATGGGCTGCAAAAACACAATGGGAATTTCGAATTGGCATTTGAGGATTACAACAAAAACCTACGTCCGTTTATTGAGGAAGTTCAGGCCACAGCAGAATTAAATGTAAAAGAAAATTTCATTCCCAGAACCGAAGAGGCCATTCGAAAAAGAAACACAGAGGCAAAACTTTTTTAGGTTTTGTCGCATTTGTACAATCCTAACCTTCGGACTATCCTAAATTTTGTCTTTTTAAATTAAGCAATACACTATTATGTTATTAGAAAACAAAAAAATAGCCATCATCGGTGCCGGACCAGCAGGTCTGACAATGGCAGGATTATTACAACTAAACGGAATTGATGTTACCGTTTACGAAAGAGACAAAGACGGTCAGACCAGAATTTGGGGAGGAACGCTTGACCTGCATAAAGGAACAGGACAAGCTGCCATGAAAAAAGCAGGGTTGCTCGAAACCTATTATGCAATGGCTAAACCAATGGGAAGAATTATAACTGATGAACAGGCCCAAATTCTCTTTCGTAAAAACCCTGTGCCGGAAGAGCAATACGACAGCCCCGAAATAAACCGAAATGATTTAAGAAAACTATTGATTGAAAGTTTAAAAACGGATACCGTTGTGTGGGACAGAAAGTTTACGGGCCTTGAAGAACAAAACGGAAAGTGGCTTTTGCATTTTGAAAATGAAATCAAGGCAACCGCAGATTTTGTAATCGCAGCCAATGGCGGAATGTCTCAGGCAAGAAAATTGGTTACGGATGCAGTTCCGGAATATACCGGCACTTTTATCATTCAGGGGGAAGTATTCCAGCCGGAAGTAAAATGTCCGGAGTTCTTTCGGCTTTGCGACAATAACATCCTGATGACTGCCTGCAACGGCATGAACGTAGTCGCAAATCCTGACAATAATGGTGCATTGACTTACAATGTTACTTTTAGAAAACCGGAAGAATGGATTCTTAAAAATGAATTAGATTTTCAAAACACAGAAAGCATTGTTACGTTTCTTTCCGAAATATTTTCCGAATGGCACGAGTGTTACAGAGAATTATTCCTTTCGTCTTCTTTCTTTGTTGGATTGCCGACGAGAAAAATATCCTTAGACAATCCCTGGAAAACAAATCGTCCTTTACCGATAACACTAATTGGAGATGCCGCACACGTAATGCCTCCTTTTGCAGGTGAAGGCGCCAATACAGGACTGAAAGATGCTTTAATTTTATCGGAAAATCTAACAAATGGACACTTTAAAAGCATAAAAGCTGCTATAGATAATTATGAACAGCAAATGTTCGTTTACGCAAAAGAAGCACAGCATCAGACCAGTCAAAACGAAATCGCGATGCATCTGCCGGACTTTTCTTTTCAAAAAAGATTTAGTAATTAAGCACCTGCTGGGTGTACTTAAAAAATACTATATTTTTGACGCGGATTTTACCGATTCGTTATCACGAAGACGCGGACAAAAACGGATTTTTTTAGATTCTATAA
>JBDTNT010000011.1:0-33671 GCA_039933615.1 Flavobacterium sp.
TTTTGCAGCTTGTAAAATAGTTAGTCGAACAAATTTAATAAATGTTTCAGTTGTTCCCAGCTTTTTTTCAAGAATAAAATAATTAGATAATGTATCAATTTGATAATTAGATAATGTGATAAAAGAGAAATTTATTGTTGTGAACTCTAAGTTTTTATTAAAAAAAATATTTAATTATCACATTTTCAAATTAAGACATTTTCAAATTATCAAATTTTCACATTATCACATTTTCTAATTATAACATGAAATCACAAGACGTACGTAAACAATTTTTAGACTTTTTCAAGAGCAACGGACACTTAATCGTTCCATCTGCTCCAATCGTTCTTAAAGACGATCCAACCTTAATGTTCAACAACTCGGGAATGGCCCAGTTTAAAGAATATTTTTTAGGAAACGGAACGCCAAAAAGTAAAAGAATAGCCGATACGCAAAAATGTCTTCGTGTTTCAGGAAAACATAACGATCTTGAAGATGTAGGTTTTGATACTTATCACCATACCATGTTTGAGATGCTTGGTAACTGGTCTTTTGGAGATTATTTCAAAAAAGAAGCGATCAACTGGGCATGGACTTTACTGACAGATGTTTATAAGATTCCAAAAGAAAATCTTTATGTTTCTGTTTTTGAAGGAAGTAAAGAAGATAATGTTCCGTTTGATCAGGAAGCCTGGGATATCTGGAAAACATTAATCGACGAAGACCGTATTATCCTTGGAAACAAGAAAGATAATTTCTGGGAAATGGGAGATCAGGGACCATGCGGACCTTGTTCTGAAATTCACGTTGATTTACGTTCTGAAGAAGAAAAAGCACTTGTTTCAGGAAAGAGCCTTGTAAATAATGATCACCCGCAGGTAGTTGAAATCTGGAATAATGTATTTATGGAATTCAACCGTAAAGCTGACGGATCTCTTGAAAAACTTCCGGCACAACACGTTGATACCGGAATGGGATTTGAGCGTTTGTGTATGGCATTGCAGGGAAAAACATCTAATTATGACACCGATGTTTTTACTCCGCTTATCGAAAAAGTAGAACAAATTACAGGATTAAAATATACGTCTGATGAAATTAAAAACATCAGCGAAGAACAAAACAAAACCAATATTGCAATTCGTGTAATTGTAGATCACGTTCGTGCTGTTGCATTTGCAATTGCAGACGGACAGCTGCCATCAAACACAGGAGCTGGTTATGTGATTCGCAGAATTTTGCGTCGTGCAATTCGTTACGGTTTTACATTCTTAAATACAAAAGAGCCTTTTATCAATAAACTGGTTGAAGTTTTAGCGAATCAGATGGGAGAATTTTTCCCGGAAATAAAAGCGCAGCAACAATTGGTTACAAATGTAATCCGTGAGGAAGAAGCTTCTTTTTTGAGAACTTTAGATCAGGGTTTACAGTTGTTGGATAATGTAATTGCACAAACAAAAAATGCTGAAATTTCAGGAGCGAAGGTATTTGAATTGTATGATACTTTTGGTTTTCCTAAAGATTTAACGGCTTTGATTCTGAAAGAAAAAGGGTTTTCTTATAATGAAGAAGAATTTGAAGTTGAATTACAAAAACAAAAAACACGTTCCCGTGCAGCATCAGAAGTTTCGACAGAAGACTGGTCTGTTTTGATTCCCGGAAATGTAGAAACATTTGTTGGATACGATCAGCTGGAAAATGACGTAAAAATTACCAGAATCCGTAAAGTTGACAGTAAAAAAGACGGAATCCTGTATCAGATAGTTTTAGACAATACACCATTTTATCCGGAAGGAGGAGGTCAGGTTGGAGATAAGGGAACATTGGTTTCTGCAAATGAAACTATTGAAATCATCGATACTAAAAAAGAAAACAATCTAATCCTGCATTTTGCAAAACAATTGCCGGAAAATATCAATGCTGCTTTTACGGCAAAAGTAAATCCGGAATTGCGATTTGATTCACAAAGTAATCACTCTGCAACACATTTGATGCACCAGGCACTGCGTACTATTTTAGGAACGCATGTGGAGCAAAAAGGATCATTGGTAAATCCGAACTATTTGCGTTTTGACTTTTCACATTTCAGTAAAGTTACGGATGCTGAACTGCAACAGGTTGAAGATTTTGTAAATGCAAGAATTCAGGAGCAATTACCATTAATTGAAAGAAGAAATATTCCGATTCAACAAGCTTTGGACGAAGGTGCTATGGCTTTGTTTGGAGAAAAATATGGTGATGCTGTCCGTGCGATAAAATTCGGTGACAGTATCGAACTTTGCGGTGGAACCCACGTAAAAAATACGGCTGAAATCTGGCACTTTAAAATTAAAAGCGAAGGGGCAGTTGCAGCTGGAATCCGTCGTATTGAAGCGATAACGAATCAAGGTGTAAAAGATTATTTTGCTAAGCAGGAATCGACTTTACAGGAGATAAATGATACGTTGAAAAATCCTCAGGATACTATTAAAGCAGTAGTTTCTTTACAGGAAGACAACGCTAAACTGAAAAAACAGATTGAGCAATTGCTTAAAGAAAAAGTGGGTGCTTTAAAAACAGTACTTGAAAAAGATTTTCAAGAAGTAAACGGCATAAATTTCCTTGCCAAACAGGTAGATTTAAGTATGGCATCGACAAAGGATCTGGCAGCTGCTTTAGGAAGTTCAAAACCAGATTCATTTGTGTTTTTAGCTTCGGTTGAAGATGGTTTGCCAAATATTCATTGTTACATTTCTAAAGAATTGGTAGCCGCTAAAAACTTAAATGCAAATGCTGTTATTAAGGAATTAGGAAAATATATTGAAGGAAATGGCGGAGGGCAGCCTTTCTTCGCTTCCGGAAAAGGAAAGAATGTTAACGGGATTTCTGAGGCTTTGTCAAAAGCGATAGATTTTTTAAAATAAGAATTTAACTGTAGATATATTTCTCGCAAAGACGCAAAAGCGCAAAGTTTTATATAGCTTTGCGATTTTTCGACTTTGCGATTTTTTTTTTATTACAAAGCAAACAAGTAGGTTTTTTCTGTATTTTTGTGAAAAATATAAAATGACAGAAAATGAAATTTCAGCGATAGTAGTTGATGTATGTTATAGAATACATGTAAAGCTTGGTCCGGGATTATTAGAATCAGTATATGAAACAATATTGAATCACGAATTAATAAAACGAGGATTAGCAGTAGAAAGACAGAAGCCACTTCCGGTTGTCTGGGATGGAATTAGTTTAGGGATCGGATTCAGGGCAGATTTGATAGTTGAAAATAAAGTAATATTAGAAATAAAATCAATTGAACAACTCAATGGTATCCATGCAAAACAAGTTTTAACCTATCTCAAAATCACAAAAATGAAATTGGGGTTACTTGTAAACTTTAATGTTCCAATAATTAAATTTGGCATAAAAAGAGTAGTTTGTAATCTTTAAATAAAAAAAGCAGAGTCGCAAAGTATTAAAAAAACTTTGCGACTCTGCGTCTTTGCGAGATTCTTTCTGTAAAAGCTAAAAACTTATATTCTCAGAAACTTAAAAATTATTTACGTTCACCAATCTGCTGACGCCACATAGCGTAATACAGACCTCTTTCAACAATTAAGTCTTCATGTTTGCCCTGCTCGATAATTTTACCTTGTTCTAAAACAAAAATCCTGTCAGCATGCATTATAGTAGACAATCTGTGTGCGATTAAAACCGTAATTCTGTTTTTATCCGAGATGTTTCGGATGGTCGAATTAATTTCTTCTTCCGTTATAGAATCCAATGCAGAAGTTGCTTCATCAAAAATCAATAAATTTGGGTTTCTAAGGATAGCCCTTGCGATAGATAAACGTTGTTTCTCTCCACCGGAAACTTTAATTCCTCCCTCACCAATTGTGGTGTTTAACCCGTCTTCGGCACGTCTTAGCAGTTTCTCACAGCTTGCTCTTTTTAAGGCATCATACAGATCTTCGTCCGTTGCGTTTGGTTTTACGAACAATAAATTCTCCCGAATTGTTCCGGAGAATAACTGTGCGTCCTGAGTCACAAAACCTAATTGTTTTCTTAGGTCTAATAAATCAATTTCGGTTGAATCAATATCATTATAAAATACCTGACCTTCTGCCGGAACATACAATCCGACTAATAATTTTACCAATGTGGTTTTACCCGATCCGGATGGACCAACGAAAGCAACAGTCTGACCTTGTTTAATTTCAAAATTAATATTTTCTACCGCTTTAAATTTTGCTGTCTTATGTTTGAAACTTACATTAGAAAAAAGCAACGACTGAATTGCCCCGACATGTTTTGGCGTTTTCGGGCGAAATTCTTTCGGAGCATTTAGAAGAACCCTGAAGTTTTCCATGGAAACTTTAGTCTCATTCAATGCAATAATAAAATTCCCTAATTCCTGAAGAGGTCCAAAAATAAAGAAAGTAAAAAATACCATTGTCAGTAAATCCCCGACAATAATTTTTCCTCCAAAAAGAAAATAATATAAAGTGAATACAACACAGGTTCTTAAAAAATGGACCGTAGTTCCCTGAATAAAACTTAAACTTCTGATGAAACGGATTTTTTCTAATTCAAGCTGAAGGATTTTAAAAGTATTCAGATTCAGACGTTTTTCTTCCTGATACGTTAAACCAAGACTTTTTACAAGTTCAATATTTCTTAAACTTTCGGTTGTAGAACCAGCCAAAGCATTGGTTTGATTTACAATTTTTTTGGAAACAATCTTAATCTTCTTTCCCAAATAGGAACTCACTAAAGCAATAATCGGTGCTGTAATTAAAAATATTATCGAAATACGATAATCAATCCGGGAAACGTAAAGCACAACAAAGACGAATCCAATAATGGTTTGAAAAATTAAAGAGATAGAAAGTGTGATTAATTTTTCAGAATCAGAACGCACTTTGGTTAGTTTGCTTAATGTCTCACCACTTCTTTGGTCTTCAAATTCGGCATAAGGCAGATCCAGTGATTTTTTAATCCCATCGGTATACATTTGGGCTCCGGTTCTCTGAATAACGATATTGGTAAAGTAATCCTGAAAATTTTTGGTGATTCTTGAAATCATTGCGGCACCAAGTGAAAGACCCAGCCAGAAGGATAGCGATTTGATAAAACCAATTTCGTTTCCTTTGTATTTTGCGAGTCCAACACCGCAATCCTGCATTAACTTACCGGTAATAATTGAATCTGATAAGCTGAAGCAGATGTTTATGGTAGCCATAATCAAAGCAAAAAGCAACAGCATTTTATGTTTGATTATATAAGAATATAGTAGTTTCATATTTAGAATTTGAATTTATAGAGATGCAAAAGTAATGAATAGATAGACTTTGTGAACTTATTTTAAGCTATTAAAAAGCTAAATTTTTGTAATTAATATTAATTTCAGCATTATAAGATTCAGCAGCTGTTTTCAGATGAAAAAAAATAAAAAATGTAAAAAATGATTATAGGGATTTTACTGTTAAACCAGTTTAGGTTTTAACTTTTTTAATTGCATTATATTCGAAGCTGATTAAGTTTTAATTCTAATGAATATTTTTTTTAAATAGCACTAATTGGTAAACAATAATTCAATAAAAAACAAAGCCGGGTGCAATCTTGTATCCGGTTTTTTTATTTGTAAAAAAAGTCGAAATTTACAGGAAATATAAAAGATGCAATTCAGAACGCAAATACCAATTTCGGCAGGCCAGAATCCAATAGATTATAATTCTGAAATTATTTCCTTAGGGTCTTGTTTTGCTGTTAATATGGCTGAGAAACTGGATTTTTTTAAGTTTGAGAACCATACCAATCCATTTGGGATTATCTTCAATCCGGTTTCGATTGAACGAATAATAAAAAGGGTTGTAGAGCAGGAATTGTTTACCGAAAAAGATTTTTTTTTTCATAACGAACGCTGGCATTGTTTCGATATACATTCCGATTTGAGTAATTCGGATAAAGAAAAATTACTGGAAAACATAAATCAGACCGCAAAAGCAATGCTTCAGCAATTGACCGGAGCAACACATATTATAATTACCTATGGAACTTCCTGGATTTACCGAAATATAGAAAGCAACGAAATTGTCGCCAACTGCCACAAAATACCTCAAAAGCAATTTTCAAAAGAATTATTATCGGTTGATATCATTAAGGCAAGTATTCAGAATACAATACGTTTAATTCAGGCAGTAAATCCTGATGTGAAATTCATTTTTACAATTTCGCCTGTCAGACATATAAAAGATGGTTTTGCAGAAAACCAGTTAAGTAAATCACATTTATTTACGGCACTTCATCAGGTTTTAAAAACTCATAACTCACAATTTATAACTCATGACTATTTTCCATCCTACGAAATCATGATGGATGAACTCCGCGATTATCGTTTTTATGGTGAAGATATGCTGCACCCCAATCAGATTGCAATAGACTATATCTGGCAGCGTTTCAGTGAAAACTTTATGGCGGAAAATAGTCTGTTAACGATGAAAGAAATAGCAGAAATTCAAAAAGGGCTAAACCACCGTAGCTTTAATCCAGAGTCTGAGCAACACCTTAAATTCCTGTCAAAATTGCAACAGAGAATTAATTTTTTAGAAGAAAAATTTCCTAATATCAGGTTTTAATTTCTCTTTTTTATTCAAATTTAAAAGAAAGAAAATAGCTACTTATGGATAAAATTTTAGAACAATTTTGTGTAATTATGTAAATTGTTGAAGTATATTTTTTACAATTTTGTAAATTGTATAAGACAACAATTTTTGCAACGCAATTCTAATCTAAAATGTGTTTTACTGACGTATGAATAAGAAATCCATTCATTTTCTAAAAAAAACACTACGTGTAATGTTTTGGTGTGTCGTTTCTATAGTCACACTTTTATTGCTCCTTACCATCTTGATTCAGATTCCGTCTATTCAGAATTATGCAAAAGATAAAGCGATAACCTATCTCCATAAAAAAATAAAAACAAAGGTTTCTCTGGACCGGATCGGGATTAAATTTCCTAAAGAGGTAGTTCTGGAAGGTTTCTATTTTGAAGACCAGAAAAAAGATACTTTGTTAAGTGGCAAACGTTTAGAACTTGATGTGGATTTGTTTAAACTCGTGAGCAGTGAGCTTGAAATCAATTCTGTTTCGCTTGAAAATGTAAAAGCTAATATTTCACGAAATAAAGACGGCGTATTCAACTTCGATTATATCATAAAAGCATTCGAATCAAAAGACGATAAACCTAAAGATCCGGATAGCAAGCCTTTTAAAATTTCAGTCGTAAAAGTGAATCTTGACAATGTGAAATTTAATTTTAAAGATGATTTTTCCAAGAATGATATCCGCGTAAACCTTACTCATTTTGATACAAAATTCAGGAAATTTGATTTAGATAAAATGGATTTTGATATTCCAAATATTGATTTAAACGGACTGAAATTAGTTCTGAATCAGGATGTAGTGGAGAAGATTGCTGAAGTTTCGGTAAAAACGGTGGATACCATTTCGAAGAGAAAAGACTTCAAATTAAAATTGGATAAAATCAGTTTGTCCAAAATTGATATTTCATACGATAATAAAGATTCCAAATTAGATTCAGGAATAAAGCTTGGCAATTTAAATTTATCCGTAAATGAAATTGATCTGAATAAACAGCTTCTGGATTTTGATTCTTTCGAATTAAAAAATCTAAAAGGAAATTTACGATTAGGTTCCAAAGACAAACAAATTAAAACTCCAAGCTTAGATTCAACTTCGATCAAAAAAACGGGTTGGAAAGTAAAACTAAACGAGGTTAATATTCAAAGCATAGCTTTCAAATTTGATGATATGCAATCGAAACCAACTCAAAAAGGAATTGATTACAGCCATTTAGATTTAAGTAAATTTAATCTTAAGGCAGAGAAATTATATTATGGAAATGATACGATTTCAGGAAATATAAAATCGCTTGCCGCAAACGAAAAACACGGATTAGAAATTCAATCCCTAAAAACGGAATTCTTTTATGGACCTAAAAATGCATCTCTTGAGAATTTATATATAAGAACGCCACAAACGCTTCTTCAGAATAAAATTAAAGTTAGTTATGCATCTCTTGCTGCATTAAAAAAGGATTTGGGGAGTATTGTTTTAGATGCAAATTTAAATCAATCAAAAGTCGGTTTTAAAGACATATTATTGTTTGTTCCTGATTTACAAAAGTCAAATCCGTTTAAAAGTAATCCAAACGCAGTTTTATACCTGAATACACGTTTAAGCGGAAAAATAAAAGACCTGAATATTCCATTATTTGAAATGAGCGGCATCGGAACAACAAAAGTTTCCCTTTCCGGCAAAATAAAAGGTTTGCCTGACGCGCAAAAAGCCTATTACGATCTGGATATCAAAAAACTGTCAAGCACTTCTAAAGACGTCTATTCTTTTGTACCGGCGGGAACAATTCCAAAGAACATTCAATTGCCTTCGCAGTTTAATTTACTGGGAAAATTTAAAGGCTCGGTTCAGAATTTCAAAACCAATCTGGCATTAAACAGTAGTTTTGGAAATGCAAAAGTTGATGCGTTATTCGATCAGCGTGTCAAAAAAAGAGAAAAATACGACGCAACGGTTTATTTGCTTGATTTTGATTTAGGACGACTGATTAAAAATGATTCTATTGGAAAAATTACGCTTAAAGCGAAAGTAAAAGGAAAGGGTTTAGATCCAAAAACAGCTCAGGCGGAACTGGATGGGATTGTTCAGAAAGCGGTATTCAACCGATATACGTACAGAGATTTAGCTTTGAAAGGAAATATCGAAAACGGATCTTTTGCTGTCAAATCAGGAATGAAAGACCCGAATCTGAATTTCAATCTGACAGCCAGCGGTGATACAAAAGATAAATATCCAACGATAAAATTAAAATTAAACCTTGATATTGCCGATCTCGAAAAACTGAACCTGCATGCCGGCCCAATGAAATTACGTGGAAATGTTGATGCAGATATCGCCAACAGTAATCCTGATTTTTTAAACGGAAAAGTTTTCCTTTCGAATGTTCAAATCCTGCAGGATGCGGAACCAATCGTTTTAGATTCGGTTCGTGTGATTGCTTTTTCGGATAAAAGCCGAAATACTATTAAAATAGCATCTCAGTTTTTGAAAGCTGAAGTAGACGGAAAATACAAACTGACAACTTTAACAGCGGCCATAAAAAAATCGCTTTCCAAGTACCTGGATTTGAAAAACCCGAAAGTAAACGGAGAATCAGATGAGCAAAGACTTTCCTTTACACTGACGGTGGACAATGACCCGATATTATTTAAACTGGTTCCTAAATTGACGGGCTTAGAGCCCATTAATATTACGGGAAAATATAATAACGTAACCGATTCTTTAGAAATAAAAGGAACGATTCCGAGAATTGTGTACGCGGATAATACAATCTCTGACGGAAAAATAAATATCGAAGCCAAAGAAAATGCTTTGGAATATCAGATTTCGGTGGCTACAATTGAAAGTGGTGAGTTGAAAGTCCCCTTTACAAGTTTGTCCGGTAAAGTAGAAAATAACATTCTAACTTATGCTTTGCAGGTAAAAGACACCAAAGACAAGGAACAATATGTTATAGCGGGAGAATTTCTGCGTCAGGATGCTAAAAATATCCTTAAAATCAACTCAGAAAATTTCATTCTGAATTATGATAAATGGGATATCGATCCGGAAAATGCCATTGAGTTTGGTGATAAAAGACTTTACATCAATAAATTTTTCCTGGCGAATTCAGGAAACGAACTTAAAATTCAGTCCAAAAGCAATCAGGATAATGCACCAATTGAAGTTAATTTTGTAAACTTCAAAATTGAAACGATTCTGAATATTGTCAAAAAGGACAAACTGCTGATGCAGGGTTTAATCAACGGAAATGCTGTAGTAGATAACGTAATGACATCGCCTGTTTTTACTTCGGATATAAAAATAGATGATTTTGCTTTCAAGGCAGAACCTGTTGGGGATATTGCTATAAAAGTGGATAATAAAACCGCAAATACGCTGGCGGCAAATGTAGTTTTGAGTGGCGAAGGAAATGATGTAAACCTTACCGGAAATTATAAAATCAGCGATGGAAATCTGGATTTTAATGTGGATATCAATAAATTGAATATTAAAAGTATCCAGGGTTTTACGATGGGAAATGTTACGGAGGGAACCGGGTTTTTATCGGGGAATTTCAAAATTGCAGGAAATACAACGGCGCCAAAAATTGCCGGGGAATTAGATTTTAATGAGACCGGTTTTAGAATCACACAGCTTAATTCTTATTTTAAAATAAATAAGGAGAAAATTACCTTCAATAACGAAACAGTTTCATTTGATAAATTCTCTCTTCTTGATGAAAATGACAATCAGTTATACGTAGACGGAAATATTCAATCGACAGATTTCAGAAATTTTAATTTTGCATTGGTTGTTCAGGCGGATGATTTCAGAGCGATACATTCTAAAGCTGCGGATAACGATTTGTTTTACGGGGATTTGTTTTTGGATACAAAATTAAATATAAAAGGAAACCTGGAAAGTCCGGTTATTGACGGGACAATCAAAATAAATAAAGAAACAAAATTCTCGGTTGTTTTACCACAATCCGATCCTTCAATTGCTGACAGGGAAGGGATTGTTGAGTTTGTAAATGAAGACAATATGTATCTGAAACAAACGATTGATATGAAAAACAAGCTTAATCAGTCGGAGTTAAAAGGTATGGATGTCAATGTTGCCATTACAATCGATAAAGAAGCAGAACTTACGTTGATAATTGACAAAGGAAATGGGGATTATTTAAATTTGAAAGGTGAAGCTGAGCTTGTTGGTGGAATTGACAAATCGGGAAAAACGACGCTGACAGGTAAATACGAATTTACGGATGGAGCTTATGAAATGAATTTCAATGCCATCAGAAGAAAATTTGATATCCAGAAAGGAAGTTCAATTGTCTGGAATGGGGAACCAACAATGGCGACTTTAAATATTACCGCTATTTATAAAGTAAATACCGCTCCAATTGATTTGCTTGGAAATCAATTGTCAGGGATGGATCCGGCAGTGAAAAATACGTTTAAACAAAAGCTGCCATTTCAGACTTTATTAAAAATGAATGGAGAATTACTGAAACCGGAAATTACATTTGGTATTACTTTACCGGATGGAAATTACGATGTGGCATCAAATGTTGTAGAGCTTACACAGACCAAACTAAAACAGTTGGAACAAGATCCGAACGAATTAAATAAACAGGTTTTTGCGCTTTTATTACTGAATCGGTTTGTGGGTGAAAATCCGTTTGCGAGCGAGAGCGGTGGTACCAATGCAGGAACTCTCGCGAGACAGAGTGTGAGTAAAATCCTGTCCCAGCAATTAAATGATCTTGCCGGAGAACTGATTACAGGAGTTCAGCTGGAATTTGATTTAGAGTCAACAGAAGACTACACTACCGGAACAATGGAAAACAGAACTGACCTGAATGTAGCGGTTTCTAAAAAATTACTCGATGACCGATTGAAAGTAACCGTAGGAAGTAGTTTTGGAGTCGAAGGCCAGGAACGCGCCAACGAAGAAAGTACCAATATTGCAGGTGACGTCGCTTTAGATTATCAGCTTACAAAAGACGGGCGTTATATGGTTCGCGCCTATCGAAAAAATCAATATCAGGTAGCAGTTGAAGGTCAGGTAGTAGAAACGGGAGTAGGTTTTGTTATCACCATGAGTTATAATAAATTCCGTGAACTTTTTCATCGTACTGAAGCCGAAAGAGAATTGATTAAAGAAGAAAAAGTACGTAAGGAAAAAAGAAAACAGAGAGAGAAAGAAGAAAAGGAAAAAAAAGAAAACCAACCGGAAAATCAAATTGAGGGAAATGAGCAAAAAACATAGCAATATAGAAACACGTTATATAAAGTATTTTATAATGCTGTCCCTATTTTTTGTTTTTGGATGCAGTAATACGAAATACTTGCCAGAAGGGGAATTGTTGTATACAGGAGGTTCTGTGACAGTAAAAGATTCCATTATCAAAAAGAAAGACAGAAAAGCACTGGAAAAAGAACTCGAAACGTTACTCCGTCCTAAACCGAATAAACAGATACTGGGATTAAAACCTAAACTTTGGATTTATAATATTGCAGGAGAACCCAAAAAACAAAAAGGGATCAGGTATTGGCTAAGAAATAAAGTAGGAGAAGCGCCTGTACTTTTCAGTAAAGTCGACCTGGATTATAATGCATCGGTTTTACGAAATTTTACAGAAAACCGTGGTTATTTCAAAACAAGGGTAAGTGCGGATTCTACCGTTACAAACAAAAGAGTAACAGCAGAATATACGGTTACTCCCAAAAAACAATACATTATAAAAAGTGTCACCTTTCTGGATGACTCTTTAAAAATGTCTAAAATTATTGCAAAATCTGCCAGAAGAAGTCTTTTGAAAGTCGGAAAACCATACGATTTGGATATTATAAAAGCCGAAAGAGAACGAATCGATGCACGACTGAAAGAAAAAGGATATTATTACTTCAATCCGGATTATATTTTGGCCAAAGTTGACAGCAGTAAAGGCGATCATGAAGTTAAGATCAGACTGGTAATAAAAGATGAAGCTCCAGTAAAGGCATTGACGGCATATAAGATTGGTAATATATTTGTCTACCCGAATTATTCCTTGTCCAACGATAGTGCTGTATATCGCAAAAAAGACATCAAACAATACAATGATTTTACAATTATTGATACGGCAGATACTTTTAAACCAAGAGTTTTTGACAGAACGATATATTTTAAAAAAGGAGATTTATACAATAGAAAAGACCACAATCTGACACTAAACCGTTTTGTAAATCTGGGAACTTTTAATTTTGTAAAAAACGAATTCAAAGAGTCAGACAGTATAAAAAACACCTTGGATTCCTATTATTACTTAACGCTTTTGCCTAAAAAATTTATTCGTGTGGAAGTTTTGGGAAAAACCAATTCGGCGAGTTATACCGGAACAGAAATTAATGTAAACTGGAATAACAGAAACTTCTTCCGTGGAGCTGAATTATTTACCGTATCCGTATTTGGCGGAGCCGATTTTCAGCTTTCTGGGAAAAACAGCGGTAAAAATATTTTTAAGCTCGGAGCAGAAACAAGCCTGACGTGGCCGAGATTTATAACGCCATTTCATATAAATGGAAACAGCGAATTTGTCCCCAGAACCAAAGCTACAATTCGATATGAGTATCAAAACAGAACGCAGCTTTATGCTTTGAATTCGTTTAATACTTCATTTGGATATCTGTGGAAGGAAAACATTCGTAAAGAACATCAGTTAAATGTTATTGATGTAACCTATGTAAGTCCAAATCACGTTACCGATGAATATTTGGCAGATATAGAAGATGACGGAGCTTTAGGAAAAGTAATCGAAAAACAATTGATTTTTGGTCCGACCTATTCGTACACCTACACCAATACAATGCAAAAGCGTAAAAAAAACACATTTTATTTTAATGGTGAATTGGATTTGGCCGGAAATATTACCGGTTTGGTAACAGGAGCAAATATCAAAAAAGATAATGTAAAAAATATATTTGATGTACCGTTTAGCCAATATGTGAAAGTAAAAGCGGATTTAAGGCATTATTTAAAATTAAGTAAAGAAAGTGAATTGGCCAGCAGGGTTATTCTGGGGGTTGGATATGCTTACGGAAATTCAAATTCACTGCCAACATCCAAACAATTTGTTGTGGGAGGAACCAATAGTATTCGCGCCTTTAGGGCAAGATCTTTAGGCCCTGGAAGTTATAAGGCAGAAGTGACTACAAATGAGTATGTTCCGGATCAGTCAGCCGATTTAAAGCTGGAATTTAATACAGAATATAGAGCGAAACTTTTTAGTATTGTAAGAGGTGCGGTTTTTATAGATGCCGGAAATATTTGGCTTTTACATGACGATCCAAACAGACCGGGCGCGGAAATCACCAAAGATTTCATGAAACAAATTGCGGTTGGAGCAGGAGCAGGATTGCGTTTTGATCTGTCGTTCCTTGTTTTAAGAACAGATTTGGCTTTTCCGTTAAGGATTCCATATTTACCTGAAGGACAAAGATGGGTGATCGATGATATTAATTTCGGAAGTGGTCCGTGGAGAAAAGACAATCTGATTCTGAATATTGCGATTGGATATCCTTTTTAGAAGTTTTTCTTTTGCACCGAATTGAATGAATTAAGATGAATACTGGTGGTTAAATTTGAATTTTTTAATTAGAAAATATTCAGAGACTAAAGTACTTTATTAGTGGGAATTCGTGTGATTCGTACCAAAAAATCAGAATATAAATTTCATAAGACAGGAGCCCTTTTGAAAAAAAGAAGTAAATTGGTCTAATAAATTAATAGAATGCAAAACTTAATTAAAAGAATTTTAGGCATAACTGTGATTGTTGTCCTTGTGATTTTGGCTTTCAAATATTGCCAATTCAAAAAGGGGGATGATTCTACAATAGATTATAATACAAATCTGATTCAGCAGCAAATCGTAAATGTTGGAAAACTGGTAGTTACCGAAGGGCATTTTTCAGAAGTTATAACATATAAAAATCAGCAGAAATATTTGATGAACATGGTTTCTTTCGAGAAGAAAGCACTTGTTGTAGTAAATGCAAATGTTACTGTAGCCTATGATTTGCATAAAATGAAATACGATATCGACGAAAAAAATAAAACTATTACCATCTTGAATATTCCAAAAGAAGAAATTACAATCAACCCGGATATTCAGTTTTATGACGTCGAACAAAGTAAACTGAATCCTTTTACGGGTGATGATTATAATAAAATCAATAAATCTGTAAAAGCCAATCTGGCTAAGAAAATTGAAAAATCCTCCCTTAAATCAAATGCACAAAACCGATTGATTAGTGAATTGTCTAAAATTTTAATCCTAACGAATTCAATGGGTTGGAAATTACAATACAACGGAAAAACGATTGAATCTGATACGGATTTTAATCAGGATTTGAAGTTGTAGATTGAGGTTCTTAGGTGCAAAGGCTCAGAGATTTTCTCAATCTTGTCATTGCAATTTTTTCTCAATCTTGTCATTTCGAGGAACGAGAAATCACACCAGATATTCACACCTTATGATTACGAGTGTGATTTTCCCTTAGTCAGGAATGACAACTATTTGTCAAACTGAGCGAAGTCGAAGTTAAACCGCTTCCTTGTTAAAAATCAAATCTAAACCACCAGCAATCAAATGTGCCACTTCAGGACGTTTTGCTTTCAATTGATCCAAATAAACCAAAACTTCCTGTAAAAGCTGATCTTCATCTGAATCTTTCAAAAGTTCTGCAATTTCTACAGAAAGCAGCCAGTCGTTAATATGATTTTTTTGAATTTTTCCAAAAACAGATTTTAGTTCTCCTTTAGCATCTTTATTTTCTCTGATCATACGAACAGTCTGATATAGCGTTTCTAATTCATCACGTTCGTCAGAATGTTTGGCTTTTATGGTTGTGGTTGTCGGAACGTTATCAATCAGGTCAAAACTATTTACATCTGCCGGTCCTGAAAATGCCGAAACAACTTTTTTTCCAATCGCCATATCGTAATTTCCCCATTCAGGCTGAAACAGAATGGTTTCTCCATGCGTTACCTTACAATTTCTAAAACTGATCAGAATAATTTCTCCGTGCAGGTTTCTGGAACCTGTAATAATTTCACCCTCAACAATAATATTACCTTCAAACTCTAATTTAACCGTTTCATTTTCGACAATATTATAGGCTTGTAAATCTTTTGGACTCATGTCTTCAATGGCTAAATTAAAACCTTTTAATTTTCCAATCGGACTCCCAAATCCCTCCGGATGTGTCAAAGTTCCATGACCAACCAGCTCTTTTTCACGGTAAGACAAAGCCGTTTTTCCGGTTGTCTGAATGTAAACCGGTTTTCCTTCGTCTTCAATTACATTGGTAAAAACGCCCGAAACCTGTAAACCGGTACTCAATTCAATTGTGCCTAAGGCATTGGAATGAATTAATTTGTTAATACCGGAAATTCCTCCGGTACGCAGGGCCATTTTATTTGCAAATTCCTCCAAAATCAAACTTAGATAAGAGAAATTTGGCGTTACATATAACTGAGGCTGTAATTGTGTAATATCAAAATTCTGGTTGGCTGCCGAGATATCGTACGGGATTTTCTTTACGTTATCTGTCATACACCAGGCACTTTCCCCAATCGAAGAAAGTAATCCGGCACCATAAATTTTGGGGTCTTCAACCGTTCCGATTAAACCATATTCAACGGTCCACCAGTGTAAATTTCTAATTTGAGCCATTTCGGATAATTCGCCCATATTATTTTGTAAATCGGCAACAGCTTTTTCGGCTTCATCGATTTTTTCCTGTGGAGTGTCTTCCGCTTCTTTCAAAATAGAAAGCAGACGAATTGCTTCGTACATCTGATAATCCTTATGAGATGAAATTGCTTTACATCCAATTTCTCCAAAACGTCGCAGGTATTCGGCATACTCCGGATTTGCAATAATAGGAGCGTGGCCGGCACCTTCGTGAATAATGTCCGGTGCAGGTGTATATTCTATGTGTTCTAATTGTCTGATATCTGATGCAATAACCAACACGTTATACGCCTGAAATTCCATAAAGGCATTGGGTGGAATAAATCCGTCAACTGCAACGGCAGCCCAGCCAATTTCGGTCAGGATTCGGTTCATACCGTACATACTCGGAATAGAATCAATTTCAATTCCCGTTTTTCGTAAACCATCCAGGTAAGAATGATGCGCAACTTTCGATAAGTAATTCACATTTTTTCGCATTACATAACGCCAGACTGCCTGATTAATTGGAGTATAGTCACTATAGTCCTGAGGTTTAATGAATTGCTTTAAATGCTTAGGCAATCGCTCTAATAACGGATTGGTTTCAATAGTTGGATTCATTTCGAAAACGTTGTAGTTTGTAATGCAAAATTACGAATTTAGAGTACAGTTTTTTGATATTCGTCACAATATTTTTAGTTGAAACTATTTTTTATTGCATTTTTCGTGGATTATTGTTAATTCATATCCATGGTTTTTTTTAATGATTCTCAGCATTCCTGAAATATTCAATCTTATAGTTGAACATATACGCCATATTTGCAGCACGGATTTTAGCTTCTTCAGCTAATCTACCCACAAACAGAAAGTCTACAGTTGCGGTAAAAATCTCCATCCAGCGATCAAAATGTGCTTGATTTACAGGTAAATGTTTATGTGGTGGGAAAGGAGTTCCGGAATACGTATGGACTTCTAATAAAATAGTCTGCCAAAAGCGATACATTTTTTCCAGATGTTCCGGCCATCTTCCTAACATTCTTTCATTAAAAATAGGACCGATTAAATCATCATCCTGAACTTTTGCATAAAAAGTATTCACTAAAAGTTTAATATCGCCTAAGCTTGAAATATCCTGAGTTGCCATGTTTTGTAAGGGTAAAATTCAATGCAAAAATACAATATAACAAAGGTTTTACTTTCTGATATTTATCATTTAACAGCAATTTTTGATTTATATTTTCTTAAAAAAAATGTTTTTTGTAGAAGAACGAATTAATGAGAAAATATAGCTTTTATAAGAATCGTAATATTGATTTAATTATCTGTAAATCAATATTTTAATTTTAAATCAGATATGTTTATGTAAGGTTTTATATCGCTTTTGATGTGTTTTTGTTAAGTTTCTAAATTATGATTTTAATAATAATTAACATAATTTTGGATATAATTAATAAAATTAATCTTAAAAATAAAGAAAAATTAAATTGTTAAAAACTTAAAAAAAATGAACAAAACTACCCCAAAAACCAAAAACCGAATGCAATTTATTGTAATCCTCCATATCATTATGGCAATTTTATGTACTATTAAAACAAATGCTCAGACAGTCACCCCATGGATGACAACAGGAGATCAATCCAAATTATTGCAACAGCAGGCAACTGTAAGTTTTGGTGCCAATTCAGGAAGTAATCCTTCAACAGTAACGATTAATCCTTCAGTGACTTATCAGACAATGGATGGTTTTGGTTATACACTTACAGAAGGAAGTTGTGAAGTCATAAGTGGAATGGCCGCAACACAGCAAAATCAACTATTAAATGATTTGTATAACCCAACAACAGGCTTAAATGCCAGTGTAATCAGAATTAGCATTGGAGCCTCTGATTTAAGCAGTTCTTCCTACAGCTACAATGAAACTTCCGGCGATGTCAATATGAATAATTTTAGTCTTAGCGGACCGGATTTGACGTATTTAATCCCGATCATAAAAAAGATATTATTGATTAATCCGAATATCAAAATATTAGCAACCCCATGGTCATCTCCACGCTGGATGAAAACAAATAATTCCTGGGTTGGCGGTTCTCTGCAGACACAATATTATGAGGCGTATGCTAGATACTTTGTAAAATACTTTGCTGCTATGCAGGCGCAGGGGATTTCTATTTGGGGAATCACGCCTCAAAACGAGCCGGAGAATCCAAACAATGAACCAAGTTTATTGATGAATTCTACAGAACAAAAGAATTTTATCAACACACAACTTGGTCCGCAGATGGCTGCAGCAGGTCATGGAAATATAAAAATCATTGCTTTCGACCATAATTGTGATAATACAGCGTATCCAATTGATGTTTTAAATAGCAGCAGTTATGTTGACGGAGCGGCATTTCATTTGTATTTAGGAAATATTTCCGCCATGTCAACAGTACGAAATGCAACAAACAAAAACGTTTATTTTACGGAACAATATACAAGCTCAGGCGGAAGTTTTAGCGGAGATTTTGGCTGGCACATGCAAAATGTTGTTATTGGAAGTACAAATAACTGGGCAAAAACTGTCCTGGAATGGAACGCCGCCAATAATTCAAGTTTAGGTCCAAGGACTCCTGGTGGATGTAATACTTGTTTAGGTGCAATTACCGTTAATAATAGTACAAGTTATACGAAGAATGTAGCTTATTATATTATTGGTCAGATTTCGAAATATGTTAAACCAGGTGCGCAGAGAATTAGTTCTTCAAGTACCAGCGGAACTATTCAGTCTGCCGGATTTAAAAACCCTGACGGATCGATTGCACTTTTGGTTTACAATTCAGGAGGTTCATCAAATACGATCAGAATCATTTCAGGATCATCAGCTTTTGATTATGCAGTTCCTGCGTCTTCTGCGGTAACTTTCAATTGGGGAGCGGGAGGTACGGTTCCGGTTACGGGAGTAAGTGTGAACCCGACATCGGCTTCGATTTCAGCTGGAGCAACTACGCAATTGACAGCTACAGTTGCACCAGGTAATGCCAGTAATACTGCAGTAAATTGGAGTTCCAGTAATACTGCGATTGCTACAGTAAATGCCGCAGGATTAGTTACGGGAGTTTCAGCCGGTACAGCGACCCTTACGGTAACAACTGTAAGCGGCGCAAAAACAGCAACAAGTGCTATTACGGTTACGGCTTCGACAGCTGCTTTTCCGGGGTATTACAATATTATTTCGAGAAATAGTAATAAGGGATTAGATGTCGCCGATAATTCTACAACAAGCGGAAGCAGAATTCAACAATATGATATTACAAACGGAGGAGGAAATAATCAGCGTTGGAAATTTGTATCTGCCGGAAGTGGTAATTTCTATATTATCGTAAAATCTACCCAAATGTATCTGACAACCGAAAACAATGGTACTGGTGATGGCGTAAAAGTGGTGCAGAAAACATTCGCTGCCACCAATGAATTCAAATGGACCGTTACAAGTCTTGGAGGAGGTTATTATAAAATAATCAATGTAAACAGCGGAAAATCACTAGATGTTGAAAATGTTTCAACAGCCAATGGTGCCAACATTCAGGTTTGGACTTACACAGGAGGATTAAATCAGCAATGGCAGTTGGTGCAGATAGAATCCACAGCTAAAAAAGGAATAACGAAAGACATTATTACTGAAACGGAAAGTCAAAATGACAGAAGTATTTTTATTAATTCAACCAATGATTATTTAAGAATCGGAACCAGTCATCAGGGGAATGGAGAAATTGAAGTTTTCACAATTACAGGACAAAGTGTATTGAAAAAATCGGTGAATTTTGTGAAAGGAAATCAATCTGAAATAGAAATTTCAAAATTACCAAAAGGACTTTATCTTGTTAGACTTAATGATAGTGAAGGTTCTTATTCTAAAAAAGTGCTGAAACAATAAATTCAAATCTATAATTAGTTAGTAGTTTTTATTTGATTTGAAAGGCTGTCTGGTATCAGGCAGCCTTTTTTATTTTTGACCTAACCAATGAGCTGCGTAAACAAATCCTGATTGTCATTCAAATATTGAAATTCAAATCCATTTTTTGTCATATTCATTTTAATGGAGAGAATGTCCTTTTTGTTTTTCAATTCCAAACCAACGACGACAGAACCTACTTCACGGCTGTTTTTCTTCGCGAATTGAAAATAAGTGATATCATCGTCCGGGCCTAAAATATTATTCACAAATTCTTTTAAAGCTCCGGGGCGCTGCGGAAACTGAATCATAAAATAATGCATCAATCCTTCGTAAAGAAGAGAACGTTCTTTTATTTCGGCAGTTCTTTCGATATCATTATTACTCCCGCTCACCACACAAACTATATTTTTGCCTTTTATTTTATCTTTATAAAAATCCAATGCTGCAATCGTCAAAGCTCCTGCAGGCTCTACAACCATCGCTTCTTCATTGTACAACCTTAAAATTGTGGTGCAGACTTTCCCTTCGGGAACCAAAATAATATCGTCGAGATTTTCACGGCAGATTTCAAAAGTCATATCGCCAACCTGTTTTACGGCTGCTCCATCGACAAATTTATCGATTGTTTTAAGTGGAGTATTTTTGTTTTCCTGAATTGAATTTTTCATCGAAGGAGCACCTTGAGGCTCTACACCGATAATCTTGGTATTTGGACTTAGATGTTTAAACACTTCCGATAAACCGGAAGCCAATCCGCCGCCGCCAATTGGAACAAAAACATAATCGATAGGCTCCTTAAACGTATCAAGGATTTCTAATCCGACAGTTCCCTGACCAGCCATAACTTTTAAATCATCAAAAGGATGAATGAAGATTTTATGGTTTTTAATAGCATCAGCTGTAGCTGAGGCATAAGCATCATCAAAAGTATCTCCCGTAAGGACAATTTCAACAAATGACTTTCCGAATAGCTGTACCTGCTTTACTTTCTGCTTTGGAGTTGTTTTTGGCATGTAGATTTTGCCTTTTATGTGCAGTAAGTTACAAGAATATGCAACTCCCTGGGCGTGGTTTCCAGCACTAGCGCAAACAATTCCGATAGCTTTTTCTTTTTCGTTTAACGAAGAAATCTTATTGTAAGCCCCTCTGATTTTATACGAACGGACAATTTGTAAATCTTCTCTTTTCAACAAAATAGTCGATTTAAATTCGTCCGAGAGATTTAGGTTTTGCGTAAGTGGAGTAGCGGCAACTACATTTTCGAGTTGCATTTTTGCAGCAAGTACTTCGTTAAATAAATTCATAATGTTTGTTTTATTTTTTGTCACAGATTAAAGGGTTAAAAAGATTTAAATCTGTGAAAATTGTGGCAAAATTTATTTGTGTTCAAATCATTTCTAAAATAAAAAAACCTCCCGATTTGGGAGGTTTGATAAAATTGTATTTGTTTACTTATTTATACAACACCCCGCCATTATTGCTGAATTGCAATAATGCTGATAATAGCGATACTATTGTTGTTTAAATTCGTCATTGTTTCTTTCCTGAAAAACAAATGTATTGATTATTTTTTTACCGGTGGATATTGCGCTAAAATTTTAGTCACAAATTCATTTACTTTTTCGTCTTTTTTGTCAACGTTTTTAGTGAGAGTCCCAATTCCTTCACCCTGCCAGATCATCTCTTTCTTTTTGGCATCGATAAAATCAATAAATAAAGTTCCTTGTGTAGAAGTGGAAACAGTCGTTTGTGGTCCTCCGTACATCATGTAAGGATTCCATCCCCATCCCCAGCCGTAACCCCATCCGGCGCTAAATTGGTTTACATCTACCTGCTCTCTGGCTTTAGTGAAAATATTTACTAAAATGTCTGGATTTTCACTTTTGGTAAAACCTTTTGCCTGCATTTGCGTATCTATGGCATGCAGGATACGTTTTTTATCCAAATCAGAAATCTCTACCTTATCAATTCCGGGCTTAAAGAAAGCATACGTTTTATAAGGCGCAAAGTCTACATTTTTGTCATAATCAGAATAAACACTAACGGTACTACAGGAAGTCAGTATTAAAAGCAGAAAAATCGGTACTAATTTGAATGTTTTCATATTTATAAAAATTTAATGTTCACATTTTAAGTCAGAAACCCTAGATTAAAGTAAACTTTCGTCGACGATATTAGGTAAAGTTACTTTTAATAAAGGCTGAACTTCCATTGCTCTTTTTATAGCAAAAATAGCTTCGTCATTTCGCGCCCAGCTTCGTCTTGAAATTCCGTTGTTAACATCCCAAAAAAGCATTGATGCTAAACGTTTTGAAGCCTCCTTAGAACCATCAAGAACCATACCAAAGCCACCATTTATAACCTCTCCCCAGCCAACTCCGCCGCCATTATGAATCGAAACCCAGGTTGCACCTCTAAAGCTGTCTCCAATGACATTCTGAATGGCCATATCGGCTGTAAAACGGGAGCCATCGTAGATATTTGAAGTTTCTCTGTAAGGGGAATCCGTTCCTGAAACATCATGATGATCACGTCCTAAAACAACAGTTCCAATTTCACCTTTGGCAATCGCCTGGTTAAAAGCTTCTGCAATTTTAATTCGGCCTTCGGCATCTGCATATAAAATACGGGCCTGAGAACCTACAACGAGTTTATTTTCCTGCGCACCTTTGATCCATTTGATGTTATCCTGCATTTGCTGCTGAATTTCATTTGGAGCCGTTTTAGCCATTTCTTCTAAAACCTGAGAGGCAATAGTATCTGTTTTTTGCAAATCTTCGGGTTTTCCGGAAGTACAAACCCATCTGAATGGGCCAAAACCATAATCAAAACACATTGGTCCCATAATATCCTGAACGTAACTCGGATATTTAAAATCGATATTGTTTTCAGCCATGACAGCGGCACCCGCACGTGAAGCTTCCAGTAAAAAGGCATTTCCGTAATCGAAAAAGTATGTTCCCTTTGCTGTATGTTTATTGATGGCATCTGTATGCCGGCGTAGCGTTTCCTGTACTTTTTCTTTGAATAGTTCCGGATTATTGGCCATCATTTCGTTGGCTTCTTCAAAAGAAATCCCAACAGGATAATAACCACCGGCCCAAGGATTATGAAGCGAAGTCTGGTCTGAACCCAAATCGATTTTGATATTTTCCTTATCGAAACATTCCCAAACGTCAACGACATTTCCCAGATAGGCAATTGAAACTACTTCTTTATTGGCTTTGGCTAAAGTTACTCGTTTAACCAATTCTTCAGTTGAAGTTACAATTTCATTGATCCAGCCTTGTTCGTGACGGATTTTAGTGATTTTAGGATTTACCTCGGCACAAACTGTAATACAGCCTGCAATATTTCCAGCTTTCGGCTGTGCACCGCTCATTCCGCCTAATCCGGAAGTTACGAATAAACTGCCTTCAGGACTTTGTTTTATTTTTCTAAAGCCATTCAAAACCGTAATCGTTGTTCCGTGTACAATTCCCTGCGGACCAATGTACATATAACTTCCTGCTGTCATTTGTCCGTATTGTGAAACTCCAAGGGCATTCATTTTTTCCCAGTCGTCTGGTTTTGAATAGTTCGGAATTACCATTCCGTTGGTAACGACAACTCTTGGGGCTTCCGTATGCGAAGGAAATAATCCCATCGGATGTCCAGAGTACATTGTTAAAGTCTGCTCGTTTGTCATTTCAGACAAATACTGCATGGTCAGTAAATATTGCGCCCAGTTCTGAAAAACAGCACCGTTACCGCCATAAGTAATTAATTCATGCGGATGTTGTGCCACGGCATAATCCAGATTGTTCTGAATCATGTGCATAATCGCTTTTGCCTGCACTGATTTTCCCGGATATTCATCAATTGGTCTCGCATACATCGGGTAATCCGGACGCAGGCGATACATGTAAATACGGCCATATTTTTCTAACTCTTCCGAGAATTCAGGAATTAATTCGGCGTGGTGCTGGGGTTCAAAATAGCGTAATGCATTTTTTAAAGCCAGTTTTTTTTCTTCCGCAGAAAGAATATCTTTTCGTTTTGGCGCATGGTTAATCGTTAAATCGTATGCTGCTTTTGGAGGTAATATTGATGGAATTCCTTGTTGTATTTGTTCTTTGAAAGTCATTATTTTTTTATTTTTTATTTCTGAGTGTAGATTTTAGATTTGAAAAATTTGAATTTAATTATCAAATTAGCACATTTTCTAATTCGCTTTCTTTTTAATTTCCCCAGTTCGTTTATCATATCCATACGGACAATGACGACAGCCGCTTTTGCAGCAATAGCCACGTTTTAAGTGGTGTTTTTCGGTAAAGCATTTATAACCTTCGGGCGTATAGTAAAAATCTTCTCCCTCGGTTAATTTATTTTCATTACTTTGCTCTTTCATAATCCTGTTTATGTGCAATATTTTTTTGTTTATAAAATCAAATCAACAATATTGATTATGGTTTTAATGAAAACAAACAATTTTGCCTCTACAAATTTATAAATTTTACAGCTAATGTTTCTGATTGTTGCTAAATATTTAATTCCGAATGGATATCGTGGAATGGCTGTGTTTCCGTTTGTTTTGATGAAATATGCTATTGATAAAACAAACAGGACTTTTGTAAATCACGAAAAAATTCATTTGCGACAACAATTGGAAATGCTGGTAATTCCCTTTTTTGTCTGGTATCTTCTCGAATATATGTTGCGGTTGATTCAATATAAAAACGGAGCATTGGCCTATCAGAATATTAGTTTTGAAAGGGAAGCCTATGCAAACGAAACGGATTATAATTACCTGAATGAACGTTCCTTTTTTCAATTTTGGAGCTATTTAACTTTAAAACAAAAATAGATTTTGAACCAAGAAATTCATATCGATTTTCCCAATAGTATTTCTTTGAGTATAAAACGTGAAGATCTGATTCATCCGTTTGTATCCGGCAATAAATTCAGAAAACTAAAATACAATCTGCTTCAGGCTGAAGCAGAAAATAAAAAAACGCTGTTGACTTTTGGTGGTGCTTTTTCAAACCATATTGCTGCTGTGGCTTTTGCAGGAAAAGAAAAAGGTTTTAAAACAATCGGAATAATTCGTGGTGATGAACTTTTGGATAAAATAGAACAAAATCCAACCTTGAAATTTGCTCAGGAAAACGGGATGCAATTCGAATTTGTTTCCAGAGAAGACTATCGGCTTAAAAATGAAATTTCTTTTTTAGAAAACTTAAAGCAGAAATTCGGCGACTTTTATTTAGTACCTGAAGGAGGAACAAATGCCCTGGCTGTAAAAGGATGCGAAGAGATTCTGACTGGTGAAGATGCTGTTTTTAATTATGTTTGTTGTGCTGTCGGAACGGGCGGGACTATTTCGGGATTGATAAATAGTGCGGTTCCAAATCAGAAAATTTTAGGTTTTCCAGCGTTAAAAGGTGATTTTCTAAAGGATGAAATTCGTATTTTTGCAAAAAAAGATAACTGGGATTTAATTTCTGACTATCATTTTGGAGGATATGGAAAGATAAATTTAGAATTAATTGAATTTATCAATGCTTTTTTTGATGAAAATAAAGTGCCTTTAGATCCCATATATACAGGAAAGATGTTTTTTGGCGTTATAGACTTAATTCATAAAAATTATTTTCCTGCGCATTCAAAAATTTTACTCATTCATACCGGCGGATTACAGGGAATTGAAGGAATGAATTTAAAATTGAAGCAGAAAAAATTACCAATACTAAAAAGGAATGTTTAAAAAAATAATAATACTCTTCATAATTGCAGTTTTGGCAAGCTGTTCTTCCAGTAAGCCTGCTATTGCAACAACTAAAAGGCAGGCAGCGGTTCAAAAACCCAAAGTAGCTTCGACCAAAAAAGGGAGTTATTCTAAACCAATTGCTAAAAATCCCACTACAAATAATACGACAGAAGTAATTCAATCGACTTCAAGAACAGTTGTAACCAGCGATCTGATCAATAATTACGTTTTGCAGTTTAAGGATATTGCCATGGGGAATATGCAGAAATACGGTATTCCTGCAAGTATTATTCTGGCACAGGGAATTTTAGAATCAGGGGCGGGAAGAGGAGATTTAGCTATGGAAGCCAATAACCATTTCGGAATAAAGTGCCATAAAGACTGGCTCGGAGAAAGTGTGCGCCATGATGATGACTCCTCTCAGGAATGTTTCAGGAAATATCCTGAAGCTTCAGAATCGTATCGCGATCATGCTTTGTTTCTGGTAGGAAAGAACAGATATGCAGCATTATTTACTTACGAAAAAGACGATTATAAAGCCTGGGCAAAAGGATTGCGGGCTGCGGGTTATGCAACAGATCCTAATTATCCGGACAAATTAATCAGTTATATCGAACGTTACAACCTGCATCAATATGACTGTCTGGTAACAGGGAAAACGTATACGGCAATTAACAAATCAGCTCCAGCCAGAGGTTCATCTTCAGGTTCGAATTCAAATTCAACTGATCCTTCTTTATACGAAGTTCAAAAAGGAGATACTTTGTATTCGATTTCAAAAAAATTCAATGTACTGGTTGATGATTTAAAGCAAAAAAATAACCTTACGGATAATGGGCTTTCGGTTGGTCAGAAGTTGAGAGTAAAGTAGTGGCAATTAAAAATTAAAAATTGTTTATGAAAAAGAAAATTTCACTTTCAGTTTTTACTTTTGTATTCAATTTTAACAATAAAACTTTTTGGGGGTTTTATTCTCCTGATTGAATGTCTTATAAAAAAACAGAAGAACTTTCGGGAGAAAGACAAATATATTTGAATGAGTTTATAAACGATCAAAGCCTAAGTTTATAAGATTATTCAAAAATCTAAATTTAGAAATCTAAAATTTAAAATCAGAATGATTTATAAAAGAAGTAGTCAGCTTTTTGCTGAAGCAGAAAAAGTAATTCCGGGAGGTGTAAATTCACCAGTACGAGCTTTTAAGGCCGTTGGGGGAACACCTATTTTTGTAAAAAGCGCCAAAGGTGCTTATTTGTATGATGAAGACGGAAATAAATTAATTGATTATATCAATTCATGGGGACCGATGATTTTGGGTCATGCCTATCAGCCGGTTGTTGATGCCGTAATTGAGAAAGCCAAATTGGGAACTTCATTCGGGATGCCGACAGAATTAGAGACAGAAATTGCTGCTTTGGCAGTTGCTATGGTTCCGAATATTGATAAAATTCGTTTTGTCAATTCAGGAACAGAAGCCTGTATGAGCGCCATTCGTCTGGCTCGTGGCTTTACAAAAAGAGATAAAATTATAAAATTTGCAGGTTGCTATCACGGACATTCTGACTCCTTTCTGATTCAGGCCGGAAGCGGTGCCGTTACCTTCGGATCTCCAAATAGTCCGGGTGTCACAGCAGGAACTGCAAAAGATACTTTGTTGGCAAAATACAATGATTTAGAGAATGTAAAGACTTTAATTGAAGCAAATAAAAACGAAATTGCAGCAATTATTATCGAACCCGTTGCCGGAAATATGGGATGTATCCCACCTCAAAAAGGCTTCTTGCAGGGATTAAGAGAATTATGTACCGCAAACGGAATTTTGTTGATCTTTGATGAGGTTATGACAGGTTTTCGTCTGGCTCGCGGAGGAGTTCAGGAATTGTATAATGTCAATGCAGATATTGTAACTTTCGGAAAAGTAATTGGCGGCGGACTGCCGGTTGGTGCTTTTGCAGCACGTGAAGAAATTATGAATTATCTGGCGCCACTTGGTCCGGTTTATCAGGCGGGGACATTATCAGGAAATCCTTTGGCAATGGCAGCGGGACTGGCCATGTTGCAATCCTTAAATAAGGATCGTGCTATTTTTGATCGTCTGGAAGAAAAAACAGCTTATTTGGAAACAGGAATTGACAAAGTGCTAAAAGCTAACAATGTTGCATTCACGATTAATAGAGTAGGGTCTATGATTTCGGTACATTTTGATGCAAATCCTGTTACAGATTTTCAGACAGCTGCAAAAGGAGATAACGAAACTTTCAAAAAATTCTTCCACGGATTGTTGAATGAAGGTATTTACATTGCTCCCTCTGCTTATGAAACCTGGTTTATTACAGATGCATTGACATATGAAGATTTAGATTTTACTATTAATGCTATAGATAAAGTTTCAAAGACATTTTAAGCTTTAAAACATTTTAAATTATGCTGTAAGGTTTGACTTTTTAATTAAAGTTAGACCTTTTTTTATGGATTGTATTTAAATCCTGAATAGTTAATTAAAAGTTAAATTAAGCATAGTTCCTTGAATGATTGTAGGCTAAATTTATTTTTGTTTGACAAACCACTATTAATTCAACCATAAATGAAGAAAATTTACATTTTTGCTGTAACAACAGTTTTTGTACTGTTCCCTTTAAGCCAATTTGCACAATCTAAAAAAGAGAAGTCTAAAAAAGGAGAAACTACGGTTGCTCCTCCGGAAAAAAAACCGGAATCTGCAATTAAGGAATATAGTAAGGTGATTACAAAAGATGCCATTTCCGATGAAGGGCTTTTTACGGTACACAAAGTTGATAAAAAATACTATTTCGAGATTCCGAACAAATATTTGAATAAAGACATGCTTTTGGTGAGCAGATTGTCAAAGTTGCCTTCTAATTTGGGAGGTGGATACGTCAATGCCGGTTCAGAAACAAATGAGCAATTAATTGTATGGCAGCGTTTTCAGGATAAAATCCTCATTAAATCAAAATCTTTTAATGCGGTTGCGAATGATACTTTGCCGATAAGTATTTCGGTTAAATCAAATAATTATGAACCGACATTGTTTGCTTTTGATATTGTTGCTTTTAGTAAAGATTCTGCCAATACAGTTATCGATGTGACCAAATTTTACAGTACAGATGTAAAAGCAATCAGCGGAATATCTGCAGAAATGCGTGAAATGTATAAAGTAAAAGCACTTGACGAATCCAGAAGCTTTATTAATGCAATGAAAAGTTTTCCAATGAATATCGAGGTGATCCAGGATATGACTTACAATGCTTCGAAACCTTCAATGCTGGAAGAGACCGAATCGATTAGTGTTCAAATGAATCAATCTATGGTCTTACTGCCGGAAATTCCGATGAAACCCAGATTGGCCGACCCAAGAGTGGGATGGTTTACGGTAAGTCAATATGATTATGGAAGTAATGAGTTAAAATCGGATCTTAAAACCTATATCCGTCGTTGGAGACTAGAGCCTAAAGATCCTGAGGCATACGCCAGAGGAGAACTGGTTGAGCCAATAAAACCAATTGTATATTATTTAGATCCTGCAACTCCCGTAAAACTTAGAAAATACATCAAACTGGGAATTGAAGAATGGCAGAAACCATTTGAAACAGCAGGATTTAAAAACGCCATTATTGCAAAGGATGCGCCAACAAAAGAAGAAGATCCTGATTTTAGTCCGGAAGATGTTCGCTATTCTGTAATACGTTATGTGGCAAGTACAACCAGAAATGCTGTCGGACCAAGTGTTTCTGATCCCAGAACAGGGGAAATTATTGAAAGTGATGTTATTTGGTACCACAATCATTTACGCTCTTACAGAAACAGATATTTATTGGAAACAGGCGCTGCGAATCCTTCCGCAAGGACTTTACAAACCAGTGATGACGAGATGGGAGAGATGATGCGAATGGTAATTGCACACGAAGTGGGTCATGCCTTAGGTTTTCCGCATAATATGGGAGCAAGTTGTGCTTATGATACAGAAAGCTACAGAAACGGAGATTTTACACAGCAAAATGGAATTTCGGCTAGTATAATGGATTATGCCCGTTTTAATTATATCGCACAGCCCGGAGATGAAAATATTCGTTTTATCCGTAAAATGGGAGCCTACGATCATTATGCATTAAATTGGGGATACAGAGTGATTCCAAATGCGAAATCTCCGCAGGATGAATCTAAGGTTTTAGACAAATGGATTTTGGATAAAGCAGGAAATCCTCTTTATAAATTTGGAAAACAAAGCAGTGCTTTTGATCCAACATCTCAAACAGAAGATATTGGAAACAATTCGATGAAAGCCAGTTCATACGGACTTAAAAATTTGGAATTTGTTGCAGGGCATTTGAATGAATGGACGAGTAATGTTACCAACAACTACGAGGATTTAGATGAATTATACAAAGAATTACTGGACGTCTGGGGCCGATATGTGGGGCATGTTGTGACCAATGTGGGCGGTGTTTATGAGAATACTAAAAATCCAAACCAGCCAGGAACTGTTTATGAAGTTGTTCCTAAAGCAAAACAAATGGAAGCTATGAACTGGCTTCAGGCAAACGCTTTTGCTTCTCCAACATGGATTGTAAATCTAACGACCCTAAAAAATACGGATTTTGGAGGTTATACCGAAAAATTCAGAAGTATACAAGTCAGACATTTGAATAATCTCCTAAGTTTAGGACGCATTGGAAGATTGATGGATAATGAGATTCTGGGTGCTGATACTTATAAAGCCTTAGATTTATTTAAAGACATTCGCAAAGGAATCTGGAAAGAAGCGGGTACAGCAAGTAATGTTACGATTTACAGAAGAAATTTACAACGCGCTTACATTGACCGAATGGGATATCTGATGACAGAGGAAATTAAACCAACAGACAAGTCAGCAATATATTACAATGTATCTCAGTCTGATCTTAGGGCTTTGGTTCGCGGTGAACTAAATACGTTACGAAAATCACTTTTAGCTGCAAAAGCACTTGCTGTAAATACAGAAACAAAATATCATTATGAAGATTGCATCAAAAGAATAGATTTGATACTTAATCCAAAATAGATGAGTTATAAAGCAAAAAAAAAAGAGGCAATTACGCCTCTTTTTTTTATTATTTATTATCTCTTCTTTCGTCCATTTTCTCTTTCATTTTTTCTCTTTTTTCCTCCTGCATTGATTTCCATTTGCTGTACTGGTCTGCATTCAGGATAGATTTCATTTTTGCATCATTTGTAGCAACTTCTTCAGCCATTTGTTTTTTGAAAGCCGCTTTTTCTTCAGCAGTAGGTTTTACATTACTGTCTTTTTTGGCTTTACGGGCTTCTTTAAAACTCTCAGCTTTAGCACTTCTGTCTGCCAGCACTTGTTTTATCTGAGCTTGTTGGTTCGCGTCCAGATTTAATTCAGAAGTCATTTTCTTTAAATGCTTTTCATTACGCTGCTCCGGAGTCATTTTTTCTTTGTGGTCACGTGCAGGTTTTTGATCCATGTCCTGTGCAAAACTGGCTACTCCAACGAATAACAAAGCTGCGATAATTAATTTTTTCATGATTTTTGTTTTTTTAAGTTTATACCAATAAGACTTTATAAAATTCGTTAGGTTTAATCCAATAGTATTTTTTATAAAATTTTTAACAGATTGAAAATCATTAAATAAGGGTTTTATTGGTTTTTATTTCAATGAAATCCAGAATTAATCATTAAATTTAAGAATTATAAATATGGATAAAAATCTGACAATATATGAGCTCAACTGAAACACAAACCGGAAATAAAATTGCTTTTTTTTCAACACAACCTTACGATAAAACATTTTTTAATACATACAATGAATTTGGTTTTGAACTGGATTTTTTTGAAACACAGCTTAATCCACAGACCGTAACCTTAATTGAGGATTGTGCTATTGTTTGTGTTTTTGTGAATGATATTGTAAATGAAGCCGTTATTAAACAATTGGCAGAAAAGAACGTAAAAATTATTGCTTTGCGTTGTGCCGGTTTTAATAATGTCGATTTGGAAGCCGCGAAAAAATACAATCTGAAAGTCTGTCGTGTTCCGGCCTATTCACCTCAGGCAGTTGCAGAACATGCCATGGCTATGATTTTGACATTAAACAGAAAAACACATAAAGCCTACAACAGAGTCCGCGAGCAGAATTTCTCCCTAAACGGATTATTAGGTTTTGACTTATTCGGAAAAACAATCGGAATTATCGGAACAGGAAATATTGGGAAAGCTTTCGCTAAAATTGCTTTAGGATTTGGATGTAAAGTTTTGGCCTATGATATTATAACGAATATTGAAATGGAAAAAGACGGTGTTGTTTTTACCGATTTAAATAATATTTTTAAAAAAAGTGATATCATTTCACTGCATTGTCCTTTAAATGAACAAACCAAACACGTAATCAATAAAAATTCAATTGCTTTAATGAAAGAGCACGTTATGATTATCAATACAAGCAGGGGAGGATTGATAGAAACGGCGTGTGTGATTGAAGGTTTGAAGGAAGGAAAAATCGGTTATTTAGGAATAGATGTTTATGAACAGGAAGAAAAACTGTTTTTCAGGGATCTTTCTGCCGATATTATCCAGGATGATGCGATTCAGCGTTTGATGAGCTTCCCGAATGTTTTAGTTACGGCGCATCAGGCTTTTTTCACGAATGAAGCATTGACTCAGATTGCCAAGGTCACTTATAATAATATAAAATCATTATTGCTGGAAAATGATATAGAAAATAAAGCTGCATTGTTGGTTTAAAGCTTAATTATAAAAAGAAAGATTATGAAAAATAAAATTTTGATTGCATTTGCAATACTGGCGATATATTCCTGTCAGAATAAAGAAAAACCGGTACAAGAAAATATAGTAAAAACAATTGCAGAAGATACATTGGCAAAAACGGTGGCAGGTACTGCTGATGTTAGCGATGTTCCTGCTAAAGATGATAAAACAATTGAGCTCATCAGAAAACAACTTTTGGTTTTATTGAAAAAAGACCTGCCAGCCCTGACAAAAGAAGATCGTTTTTTTTACTACGATACTTTCGATTTGAATAATGATCAGAAAGACGAATATTTTGTAGGTTTCTCCAATCCATACTTCTGTGGGAGCGGTGGTTGTTCGGGTTATATTCTGAATAATGACGGCAGCCTGATGAATTCTTTTACTGTAACTGAATTTCCAATTTTTGCAGCACCAATAGATCCTAATAAATCTGTGGATCTTGTATTTGAAAGCAAAAATAATTTTCATTTAATGAAAATGAAAAACGGAAAATATCCTTCAAATCCTTCTATTCAGGAAGTTTGGAAAGGAAAAATTTCTGAAGATTCTCCGAAGATTCTGGATATTCAGTCTGGAAAATTAGAAAAGTATTCGTTTTAGGAATTTAGAAAATTAAAATAAAAAACCCGATAGGTTTTTAAAACCTATCGGGTTTGTATTTATATCAATATTATTTTAAAAGTCTACTTAGTGCTTTGGGATTTTGACGATTATCCCAAAAAGCCATTATGATCAACTCTTTTGAATTTATTTTATAAAAAATATTGTAATGTCCTAAAGTAGATGTTCGAATGTCAGAAAAGCTAGTTTGAATAAAAATTTCAGGATTATTTGAAAGAAAACGAATCCTGTCAGCGATTTCAGTAATTAGTTTTTT
>JBDTNT010000012.1:0-7549 GCA_039933615.1 Flavobacterium sp.
CAACCCGCAGTGACATCGCTTTTATTCTAAGGAATGAATTCATATTTATTATTTCTCGCAAAGATACAAAGGCGCAAAGCTGAGTTTTTATTAAAAGTCTTTGCGAGATAAGCTATTGTTTGTCTATTTTTAAATAATAGATTTTTTAATTCCCATTTCCAGGCCTCTTAATTCAGCAAGACCTCGCAGACGTCCAATTCCGGAATACCCCGGATTTGTTTTTTTATTTAAATCATCCAGCATCTGATGCCCGTGATCCGGACGCATCGGTAAATTACTGCCGTTTCTTTTTTCAACTTCCAAAATTGCTTTTACCACTTCATACATGTCCACATTACCCTCCAGATGATTGGCTTCGTAGAAACTGCCTTCTTCATCTCTTTCCGTACTTCTCAGGTGAATAAAATTCATTTTATCGCCATGACGTCTCACAATTCCAGGTAAGTCATTATCAGCTCTTACGCCATATGAACCGGTACACATCGTAAATCCGTTTGATTTAGAATCAATTGCCCCCATTAGTTCAATTAAATCGGCTTCGGTGCTTACCACTCTTGGTAATCCCAGAATCGGGTAGGGAGGATCGTCCGGATGGATTGCCATCAGAACACCTGCTTTTTCTGCAACCGGAATAATTTCCCTTAAAAAGAAAAACAGATTATCCTTCAGTTTTTGACTGTCGATATGGTTGTAACCACTTAAAGTGACCAGAAAATCCTCTACAGAATAGGCTTCTTCTGCACCCGGAAGCCCTGCAAGAATGTTCTGTTGTAATTTTACTTTATCAGCAGCAGTCATTGATTCGAAGTATTTTGTCGCTTTTTCGATCTGTGCCTGAGAATAAACTTCTTCAGCGCCAGGTCTCTTTAAAATAAACAACTCGAAAGCTGCAAAAGCATTAATATCAAAACGAAGTGCTTTTGAGCCGTCCGGCATTTCATAAGACAAATCAGTTCTGGACCAGTCCAAAACCGGCATAAAATTATAACAGATGCATTTTATTCCGCACAAAGCCAGATTTCTGATGCTTTCTTTATAATTTTCAATGTACTGGAGGTATTTTCCAGTCTGTTTTTTGATGTCTTCGTGAACCGGAATACTCTCTACAACTGACCAGACCAAACCTGAAGTTCCTTCTTTTGGATCTCCATTTTTATGTTCGATTTCGACTTTTCGTTTTATTATTTCTTCAATTTGCCACACTTCCCCATTCGGGATATGATGTAATGCAGTCACAATTCCTGTAGCTCCGGTTTGTAAAATATCCTGTAAGGAAACAGGATCCTTTGGGCCGAACCATCTTAACGTTTGTTCCATTTAATTTTATTCTTTGACAGTTACTTTAAATACTTGTTGCAGCAAATCCTCCATCAACTCTCAGGATGGTTCCGGTCACAAATTTTGACATGTCACTGCACAAAAACAACAGTGCACCGTCGATATCCTGAGGCGTTCCAAATCTGCCCATTGGTGTATGGTCGATAATTTTTTCGCCTCTTGGGGTTAGTTTTCCTTCCGGAGTCAGCAATAAGGCACGATTTTGTTCTCCGATAAAAAAGCCCGGTGAAATTGCGTTTACACGAATCCCTTCGCCATATTTTGTAGCCAGTTCAACCGACATCCATTGTGTGAAATTGTCGATTGCCGCTTTCGAAGCCGAATACCCCACAACTCTCGTTAAAGGCCGTTGTGCCGATGCCGATGAAATATTGATGATGATTCCCTCTTTTTGTTTCGCGAAAAGTTCTGAAAACACCTGAGACGGAAGCATTGTTCCGATGATATTTAAATCGATAACCTTTTGTAAATCTTCTGTTTTTAAGTCATAAATCGCCTGATCGGGAGTGATAGTGGCTCCCGGCATATTTCCTCCGGCAGCATTGATCAGAATGTCCAGACGACCATATTTTTCAACTATAAAATCTTTTGCTTTTTCTAATTCTTCTTTGACTAAAACATTCGCCTGAATTGCAAAGGCTTTTCCTCCATTGCTTTCTATTGCTGCAACGGTATTATTGGCTTTTTCGATTGACTGGGAAACGATTCCGGTTATTACGCCCTGTTTTGCCAGTACGTTTGCAAAGTTGCTTCCCAAGACTCCGGCACCGCCGGTAATAAGGGCAATTTTTCCTTTTAGATTAAATATTGAATCCATTTAAATTTTATGATTTGTTTTTTAGGTACTGAAAATATATTTGCCACAGATGAAAGTATTTAAAAGATTAATCATTTCTAATGCTTTAATCCTGGCTATTATTATATATGATAGGGACATCGTTTTTTATGGCTAAGAAGATTATTTAAAAAACGGGTTATCTGAATTTAGAAAAAGTGAAAGCCTTCAAATGTTCCTGAAAACGATGTCCTTATGTGTTAAAAATTATTTGTTTCTTATTGTTTTAATCAAATCCAAAACTCTTATAGTTTCTTTTTCGATTGTATCGTAGGCACCGTAATCCATTACTTTTTTGCTGATCAGTCTGCTTCCCATTCCAACTGCCGAAACTCCCGCTGTAAACCAGCTTTGCATACTTTGCAGAGTAGTCTCCACACCACCCGTAGGCATAAAGATTAAATTTGGGAAAATATCTTTGATACCGCTTAGGAAATCCGGCCCTAAAATATTTCCGGGGAAGAGTTTGATGAATTTGATTCCGGCATTTTCAGCTGTAATAATTTCAGTTGGAGTCATACAACCCGGTGCATACAGAACTTCTTTGCTTTTCAGGAAATCGGAAACTTCAGCGACAAAACCCGGACTTATAAAAAAATCAGCTCCGATCCTGTAAAATTCCTCTGCTTGTTCGATATTTTTTATCGTACCAATTCCTAAAAGCATTCCCGGCATTTCGGTATTGCGTATTTCAACCATTTTCTGAAAATTGGCTGCTGCTTCAGGACCTCTGTTGGTATATTCAACAGCTTTGATTCCGGATTTGTAAAGTACCCGCAGTATTTCGATACTTTTATTTTCATCGGTATTGAAATACAACGGAAGCATTCCCTGTTTTACAATAACATCTATGGTATTTTGGATAGTATTCATAGCTTATATTTTTACTTTAAAAACGATTTTTTTTAATAACCCTTCGCCAATCATTGCAGCGTGTACATCCTCCGGAAATAAGATGGCAAACTGCCTTTCTTGTAATTGAAAAAACATATCCGGGGCATCATGAAAAAAACGAACGTCCTTCTCGTCACTGTAATTCCCATTTGGATTTGTACATTTCTCTCTCGGTTTCCAGGCAAAAGTTTCAGGTCCTTTTACAGAAATCTGAATGTCAATATTTTTATCATGACATTCAAACCCTTTAATACTTTCCTCTCTGGTAGTTGCTTCGCCTGCAATGACAATTATTTTAAGGCCTTCCGTAATTTCAAAAGATCCTTCTTCCAGTTTTGAAAGATCATTTTGGTTTACGTATTCAAAAGCTTTTTTGAAATTCGGATGCAGACTATAGTATTTTGTTGCGTTGTGTAATGAATCTATTATCATTTCCCAGGTTTTATATTGTGTTGGTTAAGTTGTAGTTAAAGGTGTTGTATTCTTTTCAAATACGATTTGTGTAATTTTTTCGTGTACGCACACGGTTTTTTACAAATGTATGTAAAAAGTTGACTCAAACGATTTATCTTTGATAAAAAAAATTAAATTTACACGCTTACAGAATCATTTTAACTTAAATACAGACAATATCATAACGATTAAAAAAATAGCAGAATTAGCCAATGTTTCTCCGGGAACTGTCGACAGAATTATCCATAATCGTGGGCAGGTAACTCAGGATAATGTAGATAAGGTAAATGCTATCATTGAAAAATACGGTTACAAACGAAATATTCTGGCGAGTAACCTGGCATTGAATAAAAAATTTCATTTTGCAGTCTTTTTGCCCAAGTATGAAAATCTCGAATATTGGAAGAGCCAGATTGCCGGAGTTGAAAAGGCAGCAGTTGAATTCCGTAAATTCGGAGTTGTTCTGGATTATTTTTTCTATGATTTTGATACCGATTCTTTTAAGGAATCCGTCAAAAAAGTATTGAATTTTGAATGCGACGGATTGCTTTTTGCCCCTATATTTTATGAAGAATCAATTCGTTTTCTGAATGAATATCAAAAAAAGAATATTCCTGTGGTCATGATTGATTCTAATATTGACAGCAATCAGAAACATGCTTATGTGGGTCAGGATGCTTTTCAGAGTGGTTATCTGGCTGGTAGACTGATTAGTTTTGCAGTGAAAAATGAAAGGCATGTTCTGATTTTTAAGATTACCAGGGAAATAGAAAGCACTTCGGTGTATTTACAGCGTATTGACGGATTTTATTCTTTTTTTAAAGACCATATGGAACTGACCAATTTTAAATTCTCAGAAGTTACGATTAAAGATTCCGGAATTGATCAGTTGAATATGGACCTGTTTTCGGGAATTAACAGTGTTTTTGTTCCTAATTCGAGAGCTTATATTGTTGCCCGTTTTTTAGAAAAAAATAATATAAAAGGCGTTCGTATTATTGGTTATGATCTATTGAAAGAAAATATAGAATACTTAAACAGAGGAATTATTGATTTTCTGATCAATCAAAGACCTGAAGAGCAAGGCTATATGGGAGTCAATCATTTATACCGAAAAATGGTTTTGCAGGAAACGGTAGAAAGCATACATTATATTCCGTTGGAAATTATTTTGAAAGAGAATTATTTTCCAGTTAGTAAAAAATCCGGTATTTAATTTTCTGTTCTTTATTCAAATGACAAACCGTTGGTAAAACAGCTGTTGTTTTTCCGTCATTATTTATTGTCATTTTATGCCATTTCAATTTTTATGTCATTTCGACGAAGGAGACCCGGGCGATAGCGAATAGGCGAAGCAAATCTCCGCAAGTAGCTCGATAATCTAAAGCAACCAATCTTTGCGGAGTTCCTAGTGTGATTTCTCCTGCGTCGAAATGACAAGCTAGGGGGGGTAAATCTGGTATTCAATTATCTTAACGCTTCACCTTTACAGCAAGAGGATTGTTTATTTTCTGGGCAAACGAACCTAAATACGTTTCCCAATCTTGTTTGGTCTTAAACGGGCTTCCTTTTTTCCATCCAAAACCAACGTAGTAAACCACTTTATGTTTTTTCACTTTTAAATCCCCGTAGAGGTTACTCAAATCTTTTTCGTCAGTAATATGATTGTCAAAAGCTGTTAAAGTACCTTTTGGAGCCACAAGACCCGTTCCGATTTCGGAATCATCGATAGGCTCCCAGTGGCTTAGCCAGCCTTCTTTTATATTGGTTCCAATTGTACCTTTTTTGTCGTGAAGAGTTATTCCGGCAGCAATGTTTTTGGCACCTTTAATCGAAATTTCAAAACGGGAAAGATAACTTCCGTAATCCAGGCTGATTAATTTAGATTCGGTTATTTTTTTTCCTTTTGCATCCCAATCGGCATAAGTCAGGATAAAACTGGTTCTTATGGGGCCGGTTGTGATGGTCTTCCAGCTGATGAAATTCTTAGAAAAATAATATTTTCCATCCCTATTTACGGCTATTCCGCCAATTCCGCGGCTGTCTCCAACGTGAAAGTTGTCCAATCCTTCACCAGTATCTTTGTGGTATGTTCCGGTTCCATTTGTGGCTTTTTCGTACCATTTATTGATAATCGGATAATCTACTCTTTTTAGCCAGCCATCAATACCACTGGTTAGGGTTCCCCCCGGAATATTATCTTCTACCATTTTTTGTGCAACGGGACCATAAGTCCTAAAAGCGACTTTGTTGTTTTCCCACGCATAATCGTCCGTACGTTCGGGAACAAATCTCGAATAACAATTGATATTTTTTGACTCTGATGAATTACTCGAAGAAACAATTTCATACTCTTTATCAGATGAAGCATTTATTTTGGGCTGAAACAGTAAAACATCTGCAATCCCGTCTCCATCAGTATCAACAGACTGACTTTCTAAAAACAAACCGGATTTAATTTCTTTCACGGCATAATTTTCAAGTTTTTCCGAAGAAGGTAACCCAAGGACTTTTTTGGTAAGTTCAACAGTTTCAAATTCTCTTTCTACGGGAAGCGAATTGGTAACGGTTATTATTTTATTTTGAGAATAAGCAGCAAAATTAGCTGCCAGAATAGCGGATAATAAAAGATGTTTTTTCAAAATTCTGAAGTTTTATTTTTGATTTGAAAATATTTTATGAATTCTTAAATATACAAATCAAATACCACTTACGGATACATAATAGGAGTAAATATGTACATATTGTTAATTATCAGGTTATTGGTTCGTAGATATAAAAAACAAAGCATTACGTAAATTTGTTTTGCCGGTCAATAACCTATAAAGATAAAGTCGCAGACTTTTAAGAACATTTAGGTTTACAGAACAGATAAAAAAATGTTCAGATTTAGAGAGATTTATGTTGCTTTTCATGGGAATTCGTTGTAGTACGGAAGATTTTCAAACCTTAATTCTGCCAGTATGACATCCTCTGTTTTTAGGTCATTTCTTCGTCACGGATTCGTCTCGTCTATATCTTAAAAACTTTGGGGAGTTTTAGAGTATTTTTTCTTCTTCCGTCAGATTGTCAGGTAAATCGGCAGACTGAATCGTGATTTTATTCCACTTCAAAGAGATTACAATTAAACAAAGCAATCAAATGGAAACTTGAATGAATTGTTTTTATAAAGGGAAGTTTCTGAAAAGAATATTTTTTGTAATTTACATTCTTCGGGATTTATCTCCCGTTTAATTAAAAGTAAAAGAATAAATATGAATACTAAATGTATAATTTTCGATTGTGACGGGGTGCTTGTGGATACTGAAAAAACAGGGAATGGAATTTTACTTTCAATGGCAGCCGAACATGGTTTTGAAATGAAAATTGAAGACGCGTATCACAATTTCAATGGAAGGAATTTAAAAGATTGCTTTAGATATATAGAAGATTCGATTGGCAAAAAGCTTCCGGATGATTTTGAGAATGAATACCGTCTTAGGAGTTTTGAGGCTTTCAAAACACAGGTTACACCAATGGAAGGTGTATTTGAATTCCTTGAAAAATTAGAAATTCCATATTGCGTGGCTTCCAGCGGGCCGGTTGATAAAATCCGTCTGAATCTGGAAACTGTTGGTTTACTGGATAAGTTTGAAGGCAGGATATTCAGTTCGTATGAAATCAACAGTTGGAAACCCGATCCGGAACTTTTTCTGCATGCCGCCAAAGAAATGGGCTTTGAAGTCAAAGAGTGTATTGTAGTCGAAGACAGCAGGGCTGGAGTGATGGCCGGAAGAAAAGGAGGTTTTAAAGTGTATGGTTTTGCGAATGATTATAATGCTGCTGATTTAGAAAAAGAGGGAGCTGTACTTTTTAGTACTTATGAAGAGTTAAGCGATTTGCTTCGGGATTAGATTTTCATGTTTTATAGCTAATCTGTAATTTATTGGCTTCCTGTTTTTTATATGTTTAATAATTTATGTAATTTGTTACAATAAAATAAATTTTTATATATTTGAATTAAGATATTCCTTTTTTTACTCGTGTATT
>JBDTNT010000013.1:0-16863 GCA_039933615.1 Flavobacterium sp.
GTGTTTCTCCCGCTGTTTCCTCCGGATTATTGTTAAAGGCAGAACATTTTTTTCTTTCAGACATCATAGCACTTTATGATAAGGAAGCAACAATAAAAAATGAAAAATCAGAATTTGTTCTGGCGTACTATTATGATGCTTTACGGAACAATCACTTTGCAGACGAAAATTCTGTTAAAGAATTAAATCAGCTGATTTTTACGGAAGATTTTAAAAATCATCTTGTAAAAATTAAGAAAGAGAATAAAGTGACAGTGGTAAATGAACAGCAGAATCAATACTTACTGCCTCAAATTTTAGCTGAAAACAAGCATAGTAAATTAGAAGAAATTTTAATTGACTATCAAAATTTCATTTATTTTGCTTTCGATAAAAAGTTTGAAAACCCCAAAGTATTCAGTGAGTTTTTAGGTTTGAATACAATCAAAACCAAAAGTAACGACAAAAATACATCTGATATTCCAGAAGAAGATTCGCTTGAAAAAGTACTTGAAGAACTACATCTTTTAGTAGGCTTAAAAGAAGTAAAACAGGATGTTGCGGAGCTGATTAACTTATTGGAAATACAAAAAAAGCGATCACAGCAGGGATTAAAAAATGTTGAGATTACGTTACACACTGTTTTTTTGGGACCACCGGGAACAGGAAAAACATCTGTAGCAAGATTGTTAAGCAGAATTTTTAAGCATTTGGGATTTTTGTCCAAAGGTCAAATGTTCGAAACCGACAGGGAAGGTTTGGTTGCAGGTTATGTCGGACAAACAGCAACAAAAGTCAATAATGCCGTAGAATCCAGTATTGGCGGGGTTTTGTTTATTGATGAAGCTTATGCGCTGACCCAGAATCTGTCAGGAAACGACTATGGATCGGAAGCAGTAAATACGCTGATTAAAAGAATGGAAGATCATCGCGATGATTTGGCTATTGTCGTTGCCGGATATACAGAACCAATGCAGCTTTTTATTGAATCGAATCCTGGATTGCGATCCCGTTTTAATAGATTTTTTCATTTTAAACATTTTTCTCCTGACGAGTTATTTCAAATTTTTGAATCATATTGTAAAAAATCTGATTTTATTGTTTCTGAAGAAGCAAAAGAAAAACTGACCGATACTTTTGAATTATTATATTCCCAAAAAGACGAGAGTTTTGGAAATGCGAGAGTTGTGCGAAATTTGTTTGAGAAATGTGTTCAAAATCAGGCAAACAGAATTGTAAAACTAAAAAAGCTAAATCAAAAAATTCTAAAAACATTTTCAGAAGAAGATATTCCTGAACCAAAAGAAACTCAAAAAAATGTAAACTTCAGCGCGTCTGACGAAACACCTTAAATCTTAAATATCCTTTAATACCTTAGGCAATTCCGTAATTATCTCAAAGAAATGGTTATTTTTGTTTTACAAACATTATTAGAAAGATATTTTGGGATTATATAAGAATCTGTTCAAACAAACTGCTATTTACGGACTGGCAACGGTTTTGCCACGAATGCTGAGTTTTTTACTGGTAAGATTGTACACGGGTATTTTGCCAACAGCAGAATATGGAGAAGTTTCCATCGTTTTGTCCTGGATGGTATTCTTTAACGTAGTGCTTTCTTATGGAATGGAAACTGCTTTTTTTAGGTTTTATAGTGCAGAAGAAGACAAGAAAAATGTCATTGCAACATCTACAATATCTATTTTCTGGTCATCAATCGGGTTTTTGTTTGCGGCCTTAATTTTTAGAAATACGCTGGCAAACTGGGCTGAAGTTGATACACAATACATCACCTATTCCGTTTGGATCTTAGTTTTGGATGCATTGGTTTTAGTGCCATTTTCTAAGCTTAGGGCAAATCAGAGACCGATGGTCTATGCTGCCATAAAAATTGGAAATGTATTTATTAATATGGTGCTGAATTTTTTCTTTTTAATATACCTGCCGAAACTTGCAGCATCTCATCCTAATTCTGTTTGGGATAATTTATACGTAGAAAATTTTCAGATTGCCTACATTTTCATTGCTAATTTATTGGCTAGTTTAGCGACTTTCGTTGTATTATCTCCAAATTATCTTTCGCTTGGTCGAAAATTCGATCCTGTGCTTTGGAAAAAAATGATGAAATATGGTTTGCCAATTCTGGTTGCAGGACTTGCTTTTGCAGTAAACGAACATTTCGATAAAATTTTGCTGGGTTATTTGTTACCGGAAAACTTAGCCAAATCTGAAGTTGGGGCTTATTCCGCGTGCTATAAATTAGGCTTGTTCATGGTTTTGTTTGCAACGGCTTTCAGATTGGGTATTGAGCCTTTCTTTTTCAGCCATTCGAAAAATGCTAATGCACCCCAAACTTACGCTGTTATTACGAAGTACTTTGTTATTTTTGGTTCTCTGATTTTATTGGGAGTTATCGTTTTTGCAGACTTTTTAAAGTATCTTCTACTTGACAATAAAGCATATTGGGAAGCTATGAAAGTGGTTCCTCTGATTATACTTGCAAATTTCTTTTTGGGAATCTATAATAACTTATCGGTTTGGTATAAACTTACAGATCAAACCAAAATCGGAGCTTATATCTCTATCGTTGGAGCTATTGTAACATTGGTTTTGAATTACTTTCTGATTCCGAAATACAGTTATTACGGATCGGCAATTGCTACAATTTCTGCCTACGGTTCAATGATGTTGATATCGTATGTCTTAGGAAATAAATATTATCCAATACCTTATGACATGAAGAAGATTGGAGCTTATCTGGGTATTTCAATTCTATTTTCCGGTATTTCGTTTTACGGATTCAGGGAAAAATATTATGTTGGGATCCCGCTGCTTTTAGTCTTTATATACTTCGTTTATCATAACGAAAAAGACACAATCAAAGGAATTATGAATAGAAAATAAGATTGGATTTTAAGTCCAATTTTGTTTTTAAGCTTTTAAATAAAAATGAAAATACAAATTATCAATAAATCACAGCACGATTTACCAAACTATGAAACGATTGCTTCGGCAGGAATGGATTTACGTGCTAATCTGAGTGAATCAATAACGTTGAAACCATTAGAAAGGACCATTGTAAAAACGGGTCTTTTTATTGAATTACCAATAGGGTACGAAGCACAGGTTAGACCGAGAAGTGGTCTTGCTGCCAAAAAAGGAGTTACTGTTTTAAATTCTCCAGGAACTGTAGACGCTGATTACAGAGGAGAAATAGGGGTAATTTTAGTAAATTTATCAAATGAAGTTTTTGTAATTGAAAACGGGGAAAGAATTGCGCAATTGATAATTGCAAAACATGAAAGAGCCGAGTGGATTCAAGTTGAAGAACTTTCAGTAACCTCAAGGGGCGAAGGAGGTTTTGGAAGCACGGGAGTAAAATAGTCTGCACGCTCTGATAATAAACTTTACTGTAAAACATCTGAACCAAACCAATTGAAGATTTTTAAATCTTCCCATAAAAAATAAAATAAAAATGAAAATAATCGTTCCAATGGCGGGTCGCGGATCGAGACTTCGGCCACATACTTTAACTGTTCCCAAACCATTAATTCCGGTTGCCGGGAAATCAATTGTACATCGTTTGGTTGAAGATATTGCTGAAATATTAAAAGAACCAATAGAAGAAGTTGCCTTTATACTTGGGGATCCTGCTTTTTTTGGGGATGACCTTGTTACAAGTTTAGAGGAATTAGCGGGTAGTTTAGGTGCGAAAGCCTCTATTTATCGTCAGGATTTGCCTTTAGGTACCGGACACGCTATTATGTGTGCCAAAGAATCTTTATCAGGACCAGCCGTAATTGCCTATGCAGACACTTTGATCAAAGCTGATTTTGAATTAGATCCGGAAGCAGATGCTGTAATTTGGGTAAAACAAGTAGAACAGCCGGAAGCTTTTGGCGTAGTAAAATTAAATTCAAATAATGAAATCATAGAATTGGTTGAAAAGCCAAAAGAGTTTGTGAGTGATTTAGCAGTTATCGGAATTTATTATTTTAAAGAAGTCGGTGATTTGAAAAAAGAACTTCAGAATGTTTTGGATAACAACATTCAAAATGGAGGAGAGTATCAGATTAATGATGGAATTAAAGCCATGATGGCGAACGGAAAAGTTTTTAAAACCGGAAGTGTTGATGAGTGGATGGACTGTGGAAACAAAGATGTAACCGTTGAAACGAATACAAGAATGCTCGGCTTTTTACACAATGATGGAGAACACTTAGTTGACTATGATGTAGTATTGGAAAATGCAACTATTATCCCGCCTTGTTATATTGGTGAAAATGTAGTGTTGAAAAATGCAACGGTTGGACCAAATGTTTCCTTAGGAAAGGGATGTCATGTTATTGACAGTACAATTAAAAATAGTTTAGTGCAGACCTATTCTCAAATTAAAAATGCTAACTTAGACAATGCGATGATAGGAAATCACGTTAGTTATGATGGTAAATTTACCAGTATTAGCATCGGTGATTATTCTGTTTTAGAATAGTCAGACGATTTAAAGAGATTCTTTTAATTAGAAATGAAATTATAAAAAATAATGAAAAGAGGCATTTTAGTAATTTTATTTTTCGCTTTGTTTGGTAACACAGCTTCGGTCATGGCTCAGACAGAACCGGAAGATATTGCTATGGCAGCCGATGAATATCAGGACTCTTTTTATGAATCATTAAAACAAAAAGGAATTGAAAATTACGACAAAGCTATTGTTTCATTAGAGAAATGTATCAAACTAAAACCAAATGATGCTGTTGCTTATTTTGAATTAGGTAAAAATTATCTGGCTTTAAAACAGTATAGCAGCGCACTGGATTCATTCGAAAAAGCAACTCAGTTAGATCCCAAAAACAAATGGTTCTGGTTAGGAATTTATGATGTAAGTTTCGAGACTAAAAATTACCCTTTGGCAATCGAAACCATTCAGAAAATTATTCTTTTTGATGAAGAATATAAAGACGATCTGATTACGTTGTACATGATTACCAATGAATGTGATAAAGCTTTGGTTGCCATTAACGAAATGAACGATAAGTTTGGAAAATCCTCCGATCGTGAAGTTTATAAAAACCAGATTTTATCTCAGGGAAAATATCAGAATTCAGAAATTGGTAATTTAATCGATCAGATTAAGAAAAATCCAAAAGAAGAATCGAATTATGTAAACCTGATTTTTTTGTATTCGAAAACAGAAGATACGGATAAAGCCTTAGATGTGGCGAAGCAATTAGCAAAAGAAATTCCAACTTCTGAATGGGCACAAGTGAGTCTCTTCAAAGGATATCTGGATGCAAACCAAGCCGAAAAAGCGATAAAAGCTATGCATGTAATTTTGACAAGTTCAAAAATTGATTCAAAAATAAAACATCGTACCTTAAATGAGTTTTTGATTTATGTGAATAAAAATCCGCAGTATGCTCCGGATTTGGAAAAGGCGATTTCCTATTTTGATAACGACAAAGAAATTGATGTTGCAAAAGAAATCGGAAAATTTTATCACAGTAAAAATCAATTTGAGAATGCGATTAAGTATTATGAGAAAGATTTAAAATCAAATTCAGATACAGATCGTGAGACCAATTTACTTTTGCTTGAAGCTTACACACAGGCAAAACAATTTGAGCCTATGGCGAAAAGGGCAATGTACATGATTGAAGTTTATCCGAGCCAGCCACAGTTTTATTATTATGCCGGTTTAGGAAACAATCAATTGAAACAATTTAAAAATGCAAAAACCGTTTTAGAAATGGGACTTGATTATGTAGTTGACGATGTAAAATTGGAAGCTAATTTTAATATTCAACTCGGTGAAGCTTATAATGGATTAGGAGACGCGAAGAAAAAAGAGGAATACTTTTTGAAGGCAAATGAAGTATTAAAGAAAAAAAAATAAGATGAAAAAATATATAGCAATAGTATTGGTATCCGTATTTATGATTTCCTGCAAGTCTAAAGCTGTTGCCGTACAAAACAATACTACTGAAATTGTTGAGACAAAAACAGATAAAAAAGCAATTGATAAACATTATGACAACAAATTAGATTTTAAGACATTATACATAAAATCAAGTGCCAGATATGTCGATGAAAAACAAAGTCAAAATGTTTCTGCTGAAATTAAAATCGAAAAAGACAAACAGATTTTAGTAAGTGTCCGTTTCCTTGGAATTACAATGGCAAAAGCTTTGATTACCCCAACAACTGTAAGTTATTATGAAAAAATAAACAGTACGTATTATGAAGGTGATTTTACAAGCCTGAGCAAATGGCTGGGTACAGAATTAGACTATAGTAAAGTGCAGAATTTATTGGTTGGAGAAGCTTTAGACGATCTGAGAAAAGGAAAATATACACAGGCTATTGTAGAAAATCTTTACCGTCTGGAGGATGAAAAAGAAACAAAGATTAAAAAAACGTTCTTTTTGGAACCGGAAAAATATTTGTTGCAAAAAGAACAAATTTCACAACCTTCAGAAAACCGAATGTTAGAGATTAGATATTCTGATAATAAGACTTTTGACCAGGGAACAATTCCAACAGCAATCGAAATTAATGCGATTCAGCCAAAAGGAAAAACGGACATTAATTTAAATTACAACAATATTACATTCAACGAAGAACTTTCTTTTCCTTATAGTGTACCAAGTGGCTATAAAAAGGTTATAATTAAGTAAATTTGCAAAAAGAAAACAGAAACATGCCAAAATTTCTCCTAAGCCTAATTTTTATATGCGCCACTTCAATGATGTGGGCACAAGATTCGCAACAAGAAAAACTTGAACAGCGAAAAGCTCAGATTCAGCAGGAAATTAGAGACAATGAAAAAATGCTGCAGTCCGTAAAGAAAAAAGAAAAATCAGCGGTAAATGTATTTTTAATTCAGGCAAATAAAATTAAGCTGAAGGAAAAACTGATCAATACAACTGCAAAGCAGGAAAAACTGCTGAGTAATGACATGTATATTAATCAGGTTAAGGTTAATAAGTTGAAAAAAGAACTGACAGTTCTAAAAGAAGATTATGCTAAAATGATCCTTAAATCTTATAAAAGCCGTTCGGAGCAAAGCAGAGCAATGTTTATTTTATCATCGGAAAGTTTTTTACAGGCGTATAAGAGAGCACAGTATTTAAAGCAGTATACTAATTTCAGAAAAAACCAGGGCTTAGAAATTCAATCTAAATCGGCTCAATTAGTAGATTTTAATGCAAAACTGAACGGTCAGAGACAAGATAAGAAGAAGATTATTGCTGAGAATCAGAAAGAGCGACTGGCACTGGAAGTTGAGAAAAAAGAGCAGCAAAAGCTGGTGAACTCCATTAAAAAAGATAAAAATAAGATCATTGCAGATACAAAAAGCAAACAGCAGGAATCGAAAAGGATAGACAGACAAATTGATCGTTTGATTCGTGAGGCTATTGCTGAAGCCAATAGAAAAGCAGCTCTTGAAAAAGCAAAAGACAACCCGGGATCTGCACCATCAAATGCACCGGTTTCATCGTCTAAAATTGCGTTAACGCCGGAAGGTAAAATTTTAGCTGCCGACTTTAAGGCAAACAGAGGGAAACTGCCATGGCCGGTAGAAAAAGGATTTATTTCTCTGGGTTACGGAGATCAGCCCCACCCGCTTTATCCATCACTGACTGTTCATAATTCAGGAGTTGAGATTACGACTGAACAGGGAGCAACAGCCCGTGCCGTATTTGAAGGTGAAGTTTCAAGTATTATGGTTCTCTCTCCAATAAACAGAGCCGTTATGATTCAGCATGGAGATTATTTTACCGTTTATCAAAATTTGAGTCAGGTATTTGTAAATAAAGGAGATAAAGTAAATATCAAACAAAGTATTGGGAAAGTAAGGACCAGCGGTGATACCGGTAAAACAATTATTAAGTTTTTGATTCTACAAAACACATCAAATAATAATCCGGAAGGATGGTTGCAAAACAGATAAGAAAAACGGGAGCAAAATTAAAAGGCTCCCGTTTTTTTATTGCTGTTGTTGCTGCAGATGATCCATATAATCTAATTGTTCCTGAACACGTGAAGAAACTTCCTGGAGTTTGACATCATTGATCTCTTCAAATTGTCGTCCGTCTTCGTAACCAATCGAAACAAAAACGGAAAGAGTTTGTCTGGCTAAACCTTTAAAAGTTCCTTTTATAGGAGTACAATCGCTAAAATTTCGTCCAACGGACAGCCGGACATGATTGTCCATTGTCCAGATATTATTGGTAGGATCTAAGCCCAGCCAACCTTGTTTTGGGGTGTAAATTTCGACCCAGGCATGCGTTGCACCTTCGCCACGAAGACCGCTTTCGTTAGGGCAAATATAACCGCTGACATAACGGGATGGAATTCCTGCAGTGCGTAAAAGCTGTAAGAGAAGATGAGCAAAATCCTGGCAGACTCCTTTTTTAAGTGTTAGAATTTCGTCAATAGTTGTTTCAATATTAGTGATTCCTTTCGTGTATGTAAAATTATCAAAAACATAAGCGTTGCATTGTTGTGCAATTTCAATAATTGATTTATTTTCAATGCCAATTGTTTTTAGAATGTCGTTAATTTCATTTTGTTTCGCGATATCTTCAAGATAAGAAAGACGTAATAATGAAATACTTTTTTCTTTTTCGTCCTGGATATCTTTCACGGAAGTGTCATCAATTTCGGGAATTTTTAGAGAGTGATTTACGCGGACAAGCATTCTGGATTCAATTGTCATTTCGGTATGCGTATATAAAACATTAAAATTCCCCACGCGATTTCCGTAATAATCTACCGTAATATCTACATCAGGATTATGTGTTATAAGAAGCTGATATTGTAAAACTTCCTGATTATCAAAATGATGAGGAAATAATCTGATTTCGTTAATGCTTTCTTTTATGGGCCAATTGTATTGATATTTTGTAATGTGAACTATTTTGAAAACTGCCATATTTTTAAGTATAAGAAAAAAATAATTTTGAAAAATCCGTTGAAAACTGAATAAGCTGATTTTTTGTATTTTTCAATACTTCCTCTAATTCCTGATTTGTTAAATGCTGATAATCTGTAAAAGCTATATAACTTTTCAAACGTCCAAATTGATTCATTAAAGTTCGTGCTTCACTCAAATCATTGTCTTTAAACAGACTGTCCAAATAAGTGCTTATAAAGTCTAAAGTGTAAATTACAGAGTGTGCAAAATCTTTATTGAAAATTACCTGATGTACTACTTTTCGATTATGAGAAATGTTACTGTAACTTTTTAAGTATAATTCATAACCCGAAAGAGACAATAATAACCGACGCCAATATAATAAATCTTCTTCGCCTTCGAGATTGTAATTGATGGGAGCAAAATAGGCCTGTGTCATTGATATAGTTTGTAAGCACCGTTCAATATGTTTGCCAATACTTGAAAAACACCAGCCTAAACCTCTTGGCATTGTTACTTGCAGAATTCCGTTGTAAAGAAGTAAATCTTTATTGAGTTTGGTAATTATTTTTAGAGCATCAGAAGTTTCCAGTTTTTTTGGCAAGTCGGAAGTGTTCATATAATGATACATGGAGTTTATATGTTCCCACAATTCTTTGGTGATTTTGTCTTGAGAACCTCTCGCATTTTCGCGTGCTTTTACCACCAGGTTTTTTACCGAATTATCATTTTGATTGTCACAAATAATATATTTCAAAACATAAGTCGTGTCATATTGTATCGCATGGATTTTATCCTGAGATAAATTGGTATAATATTCTAAAAGAGGCTTATATCCCTGTGAATCATTAATTTCTTTATCAAAAGATAAAATATAAGACGTGTTTAAGGTCAACAACATCCCATCAGCTCTTTCCATGTATCGGTTCAGCCAAAACATTCCATCTGCAACTCTACTAAGCATATTTATTCATTTTTGAATGTTATAACTATTTGAAATATCATAATTATTTTATGATCCAGGTGTCTTTGCTTCCTCCTCCCTGAGATGAATTTACAACCAAAGAACCTTCTGTTAAAGCAACCCGGGTTAAGCCGCCCGGAACAATCTGAATTCCTTTTGGCCCGCACAAAGCATAAGGACGTAAATCTACGTGGCGTAATTTAAGTTCACCATCAATCAGACACGGAACCGTACTCAACTGAATAATAGGCTGTGCAATAAAATTCCGGGGTGTTTTTGTGATTGCGATTTTAGCTTCATCCATCTCTTCCTGACTCGCTTTATTGCCCATAATCATCCCGTAACCACCACTTTGATTGGTTTCTTTGATGACCATGGTTTCCATATTTGCAAAAACAAATTCGCGTTCGTCTAAATTTTCCATTCTGTAAGTAGGCACATTTTTAAGAATGGGTTCTTCATTCAGATAATATTTAATCATTTGTGGCACGTAAGCATAAATGGCTTTGTCATCGGCAACGCCATTTCCTACAGCGTTTACTAAAGCAACATTTCCTTGTCGATACGCGCTGATCAATCCCGGGACACCAAGTGCACTGTCTGGTTTAAAAACCAAAGGATCTAAATATTCGTCATCTAAACGGCGATAGATAACATCAACTTGCTGCAGGCCCGAAGTTGTTTTCATGTAAACCCGACTGTTGTTTACAACCAAATCCCGTCCTTCGACCAGCGGAATTCCCATTTGCCGGGCTAAATAAGTATGTTCGTAATAAGCCGAATTATAAACGCCGGGAGTGAGTAAAACTACATTTGGATTAGAAATATTTCGAGGCGATAAGGAAACCAGAATATTATGAAAAATCATGGGGTAATTACTCACCATACTTACATGATTTGACGAAAGCATATCCGGAAAAATACGCTTTGTAATTTCACGGTTTTCTAACATATAACTCACGCCGCTGGGGCATCTCAAATTATCTTCGAGCACATAAAATTCGCCTTTTGCACCGCGAATTAAATCGATTCCCGCAATATGAACATGAATATTATGTGGGACTTTTATACCTTGAACTTCTTGTATATAATGTGGGCATGATGCAATTAATCCGGCGGGAATGATACCTTCTTTTATAATATTTTGATCATTGTATACATCTTCAAGAAATAAATTTAAAGCCATCAGACGCTGTTTTATTCCGGACTCTACTTCAAGCCAATCTTTTTGAGTGATAATTCTCGGAATAATATCAAAGGGAAATATTCGTTCAATTCCGTTATCATCGTCGCTGTAAACGGTAAAGGTAATTCCCTGATTCATAAACAAATCAGAAGCTTGTTTTTGTTTATTGGTTAGATTTTTATGACTTAAACTTTGTAAAGTTTTAAAAACCTGGCTGTAAGAATCCCGTACGCCTTCTTTAGAAAACATTTCATCCCAACCTTTATGATTTAAACTTGGTGCTAATTTCGCCATCCTTTAATTATTAAATAAATTCAATTGTGGGCTTTTTAATGAAAAATATTCATTTTTTAATCTAAAATACAATTTTATTTCGCTATTAAATTTGTAATGTATAAGAATTTTATAATTTATATAAGATTCCTTTTTTGAGCTTTCTATTTTGAAAAATGCGCTTTTAAAGTTGTGTTTTTTTGTGATTTCGTATTCTGAAAGAAGAAGATGTATAAGAAATTATATTTTTTGGAGAATGAATTCACTTTTTACTTCTGAATTCGGAAGACTGGAATTTAATAAAAAGAGTATTTAATCCAATAAAAATCATAGGATTGTTGATTGAGAAATTGCAACGATTGAATTTAAAAGTAGTATTTTTGCACTATGGAAACAAATAGACAGAAAAAAATAGGCGGTGTCATCCAAAAAGATTTGGTTGATATTTTGCAAGGTGAAGTGCGAAAAAACGGAATTAATAACTTAGTAATTTCGGTATCCAAAGTTATGGTTACTTCAGATTTATCAGTGGCAACAGTATATTTAAGTATTTTTCCTCAGGAGAAAGCCAAAGAAACTTTAGAAGGAATCAAATCGAATTCAACTTTAATAAAACACGATTTGTCTCAGCGTGTACGTTTACAATTGCGTCGTGTACCAAACCTGGTATTTTTTATCGATGACTCTTTAGATTATATCGAGAAAATTGATAACGCATTATCAAACAGAGAAAACCCAATCGAAAATCGTGATCTTTTAGAAAAAAGAAGAAAGTCATAAATTGAATTTTCCGCTTTACATAGCCAAACGTTATATTTTTAGCAGAAGTAAAAACAATGCTATCAATATTATCAATCGTATTGCCAGCATGGGAATTATTGTTGGTACAATGGCCTTGTTTGTGGTATTATCTGTATTTAGCGGATTAAAAGTCTTTAGTCTTTCGTTTACAAATGAAATCGATCCGGACTTAAAAATGACCAGTACTTACGGAAAATCATTTTTGCTTACACCAGATCAGGAAAGTAAGATTAAGAAAATTAACGGCGTAGCTTCATATACAAAAATTATCGAAGAACGTGTTTTATTTATTTTTAAAGACAAACAACAAGTAACTTACATAAAAGGAGTTGACAGTAATTATGTAGTTGTAAATGATATCAAAAGAAAACTGTTTAATGGGCAATGGCTGAAACCCGATACATATCAGGTAGTTGTTGGTTATGGAATTGCGAGGGACTTTTCTATGGGAGTATTGGATTTTGAAAATCCATTACAAATATTCGCACCCAAACCTGGAAAGGGAGCTTTTGAAAATCCGGAAGAAGCATTTAATAAAACAGATGTTTTACCAGTCGGAATTTATTCAATCAGCGAAGATTTAGATTCAAAATACGTGTTTGCCGATTTGGGACTGGCACAGGAATTATTGATGTACAAACCCAATCAGATTTCAGGAGTCGAATTTAAGTTGAAGGAGAATGCAGACGAAGCCGTTGTTAACGCTAAATTAGAAGAGATTTTCAATAATAAAATCACTTTAAAGAACAGGGCACAACTCAACGAGTCATTATATAAAATGCTCAACACCGAAAACATTGCTGTTTATCTTATTTTTACCTTAGTAATCATAGTAGCCCTTTTTAACTTGATAGGCGCTTTAATCATGATGATTTTAGATAAAAAAGGAAATCTGAAAACCCTTTTTAATCTGGGAACAGAAATCAATCATCTTAGAAAAATCTTTTTGCTTCAGGGAACTTTGTTAAGTGTTTTTGGAGGTATTATTGGTCTTGTTCTGGGAATTGCTTTAGTACTATTGCAGCAGCGATTTGAATTGATTATGATTACGCCGACTTTGGCATATCCTGTCGTTTTTACTTTAGAAAATGTAGTTATAGTTATGGGAACTATTGTTTCTCTTGGCTTTGTGGCATCTTTAATTGCCAGTAGCAGAGTGAGCAAAAAGCTATTGGATTAGTTTTTCCTATAAAATAATTTCCTATATTTATCCTCTTAAAATTCATGTCTATGATTGTTTCTGCCTAATCCTATTTTATTTTTTTAAATAATTAGGATACTTACGTTTTTTTTTCTTCAGTTCAGATTACTCTATCTGGGCTAATTTTATCATTTATCCTAATATATCATGACAGAAACAACGATACAAAAGAATTTATTTTCTAAAATTTTCACCACTTTAAAACTTGCCATCAAAGGAGACGAATCTTTTGATTACACTTCCGGAAGCATTAAAAAAGCAGTCATTCTGTTAGCCATTCCCATGGTTTTAGAAATGATGATGGAATCTGTATTTGCCCTTGTCGATTTATATTTTGTCGGACATTTGGAACACAGCAGTTTTGCGATACAGACAGTTGGTTTAACAGAATCTGTAATTACAATCGTATATTCAGTCGCCATTGGAATCAGTATGGCAGCAACAGCAGTTGTTGCACGACGTATCGGCGAGAAAGACCCAATTGCTGCTGCAAAAGCGGGAATGCAGGCCATAATTATAGCTTTTGTAATCAATAGTGTAATGAGTATTCTGGGGTTTATTTATGCCAAAGATATTCTGATATTCATGGGCGCATCTGTTGATGCTGCAGAACACGGTTATCACTTTACACAAATTATGATTGGCGGAAGTTTGTGTATTATGCTTTTATTTTTGATTAACGGAATTTTTCGTGGAGCCGGAAATGCTGCCATTGCCATGAAAAGTCTTTGGCTGGCCAATATTTGCAATATCATTTTATGCCCAATATTAATCAATGGTTTTGGTCCGGTCCCAGCGTTCGGATTAACGGGTGCTGCAATGGCAACTACTTTAGGACGAAGCATTGGAGTTTTATATCAAGTTTATCATTTGTTTTTTGGAAAAGGAGCTTTAAAAATTATTGCATCGTATTTTATTCCTGATTTTAAACAAATAAAGGCATTGGTAAAAATTGCCGCTCCCGGAGTTTTACAATTTGTAATTGCATCCTGCAGTTGGATTTTTCTGGCTCAGCTCGTTGCGACAACAGGAGGAGATCATGGTTCCGCCGGATATCAGACCGCACTAAGAATTATGATGTTCTTTATACTTCCCGCCTGGGGATTAAGTAATGCCGCAGCCACTTTGGTTGGACAGAATTTGGGTGCCAAAAGAATTGATCGTGCCGAAAAATCAGTTTTTACGACAGCAAAGTATAATGTTATTTTTATGGCAACGATTATGGTCATTACATTGTGTTTCGGAAAATATATAATCTCCTTTTTTACGAATGATGAGTTGGTAAGAAGCGTTGCTGTTGAAGCGTTGCAGATTATGAGTATCGGTTTTGTTTTCTACGGAATCGGAATGGTACTGATCAATACCTTCAATGGGGCAGGAGACACCTGGACACCAACCGGAATTAATTTCTTCGGATTTTGGCTGTTTCAGATTCCGCTGGCTTTTGTGTTGGCAAAACATTTCCAGATGGGACCAACTGGTGTTTTTATTGCAATTCCGGTTGCTGAAACAGCCATAACACTGGCAGGTATTTTCTTTTACAAAAGAGGAAAGTGGAAACGTACTCAGGTGTAAAATTTGTTTTTGTACAATATTTCTGAAATATTTTCGTTCAAATTAACTTACCAACCCAAAAACATAAATTAGAATGAAAACCAAAATCAAAGTTTTAGGAATTCTTAGTACTGCTTTATTGTGTGGCCTTTTTGCCTTTAGGCCAGCAGAAGAAAAAAAGGTTATTTTAATTGATGCAGGTCATGGAGGTCATGACTTTGGAGTTACAATGTATGGTTTTCAGGAAAAGAATATTTCGGAAACGATTGCGCAAAAAATCAAAGCGCTGAATAAAGATAATAATATTGAAATTGTCCTGCTTCGGGAAGGAGATCATTTTATGGAATTAAGTGAAAGAGTTTCAATCATAAATAATCTTAAGCCGGATTTGGTAATTTCATTACATGTTAATTCTTCAAAAAGTTTTGAAAGCAACGGAGTAGATGCATACATTTCATCGAAAAAAGAGTTTTACGAAAAGTCCAAAGAAAATGCAGAGAAGATAGTCAATAAAATTTCAGGAGAAAATCTTTCAAAAAGAAGAGTAACAGAAGCCCCTTTCTATATTTTGAAAAATGCCAACTGTGCGGCGATAACATTGGAAATGGGTTTTTTATCCAACAATAACGACAGAGTTTATCTTACCAGTGAAAGTGGACAGAATGAAATTGCAGCAAACATTTTAGAATCAATAAAAGAGTAATGACAATACAGTATAAAAGGGACCTTCAAATGAAGGTCTTTTCTTTATAATCAAATCTTTATCAAAGGTTTAAACTTTGATAAAGATTGCGTGAAGTACCCACAATCTTGTCCTTTCGACGAAGGAGAAATCACACTAGAAACTCCGCAAAAAACAGTGCTAATCTTTGTCTTTATACGCTTGCGATTTCTCCTTCGTCGAAATGACATACTTTATTTTAAAGGTTTTTTATAATAATTATTGAGATTATTTCTTTATTGAAATGACCTACTTTGTGATTATCAATTGTAATTTTTCCATTCATAAAATCAATAAAAAACCCTTAAGCAGTTTATGTTTAAGGGTTTGTTTTTTATCATTTTGAATAAAATATTATTTCTCTTTTTGCGATTTCTCTAAATATTCAACTTTGTCTTTTTCTGCCTGAAGCAAACGTTCAAAAAGTTCAACTATTTTGTCAATTGGGTTAAACGTACATTGCTGATTTTGGCTAAAAGCACCATTACTGTTACTGAAATTAGGATCATTAAAAGTGTTGAAATAATTGATTACGGCTTCATCACTGTAATTTTTTATCGCTTCAGGAGAAACACCCAGAGCTTCGGCAATTGTATTTATTTTTTCGTCATCTACATTTTCGCTTGCTTCAATATTAGAAACAGTCTGCTGGCTTACGCCAATAGCCATAGCCAATGCTTCTTGTTTCATGCCTTTTATTTCTCTAATACGGCAGATATTTCGGCCAATATGTTTTGGTTTTATTGCTGTGCTCATAAATCAAAGATATTTAAAATTCTTTAAAAAAATTAGATTTTGGTAAAAAAACAAACCATCATTTGTAAGATAAAACCTTATTTTGTCTGTTGCATGTAATTTTATTAGTGTAATCTTTGATGATTTTAAACAAACTCATATCCGGCATAAACGTCTTTTATTTCATCCATAATCGCGAATAAAATTTCAGGTTCATCAGTCGTAACCAGTTTTTGTTTGTATTCTTTAAAAGAATGAATTCCTTTGAAATAATTGGTATAGTGACGACGCATTTCTACAATCCCCAAACGTTCCCCTTTCCAGTCCATTGACCATTGCAAATGATTTCTTGCCGCTTCAACGCGATCTGAAACAGTTGGAGCAGGTAAATGCTCACCGGTTTTAAAGTAATGTTTGATTTCGTTAAAAATCCACGGATAACCAATTGCAGCACGACCAATCATGATGCCGTCAATGCCGTATTCATTTTTATATTTTAATGCTTTTTCAGGGCTGTCGATATCGCCATTTC
>JBDTNT010000014.1:0-7978 GCA_039933615.1 Flavobacterium sp.
AAAAAAGAGGAAGTCTCAAAACTAAAACAAGTCCTTGAGAATTGCATATTTGAGACCTGCCCTACGACACGAGTCCGAGTAAAAAATAGAAAAAGAGGCTATTTCACGAGTGGTGAGACAGCCTCTTTTTTGTTTTAAACTGCTTTCGAATATATTTTCAGTTTTCCGATATTCAGTATTTTATTTATTATTTTAAAATAATCTTTTTTCGAATGCTTGATGATATTAATTCCAATACTGCAATTATCATACGGCTCATATTTTTTAAGTTCTGAAACAGAAAACAAACCAACTGTCGGGGTTTGAACGGAGCTTGCCAAATGCATCATTCCGCTGTCTGCTCCAATAAAAATATCTGTATTGGCTATTAATGATCCTATCTCCCTAATATCCTTACTATAAAATGTGGGTGCCTTAAAACCAATTTGCGATACATTTTCTATTGGTAAAACTTCAATTATATTATAGTCTGCATATTCTTTTTTAAGTGCTTTGTAGAAATCTTCCCACCATACTTCCGGCAAACATTTTGTTCCTGTCGCATAGGTAAACAAACAAATTGTTCTTCTTGAATTGTTGAGGGTTAATTTATCCAAAATCTTTTTCCCTTTCCCGAATTCAGCTCTGCTTAGTTTAAGATCCAATGGAGCGATTATTTTGTTGCTTTTAGCTAATCCTAATTTCGTTAAGTAGTTTCTGAAGTTGTAGACAGGGTATTTTGCAATATGTACATAATCTTTTTTTGTCTCCTGATGCTCATCACTCAAATCACCATAAAATTTATATTTTGCTTTTGAAAAAATGATTGCTAAACGACCCGATGAAGAATTCTGATCGACATTTATTGCCATATCATAAGGTTGTCTCCTTATGGAAATCCAAACCTTCATGTATTCCAGTAAACTTTTAAAAGGTTTTTTGGGCAAGTGGATGGTTTTATAAACGTTACTGTAATTTTCATAAATAATCGGAGCCAGTGGTCCTTTTACAAACAAATCTATTTTACAATTTGGAAACATTTCTGAAACTTCCTGAACAAGAGGCGTAACCAATAAAAGATTACCCAGCCTTGCATTGGGTCTGCAAATCAAAACTCTTTTTATTTCTGTTTTATCAACTAAAACAATATCCAGGTTTCTTTTTGATTTCCCAATATTCTTAGTCAGACTACGCATTACACGCCTTCTAAAAATATTTACTGTAGTTAAAATACCCATTGTAAAATAATTTACGAATTATAAAATATATCTTTTTTAAGAAAATAACATTAGAATCTGAAGTTCGTTCAAATCTAGTTTGTTTAGTCTTTCAAAGTTAAATTCTTCTAATAAGTAATTATTATAAAATTGTAATCAAATGTATCAACTTCTACACTTTTTCGACAGCTAAATAAATCATAAAATCAACAAAATAAGTCAGTTAATAAAACAATCATAATTAAACGTCAATAGTCACCACATAACCTTCAGAGCTGCGGACATTAAAAACCGTACCATTTTCGAAAATGAGATACTGCCCTTTTATACCCATAAGTTTTCCCTGAAACGTAGGTGTTTTGTCTAAATTCAAACTCGCTACTTTTGCCGGAAAATTCAGAACCGGATACTGTAAGTCATATAAGTCATTCTTCTGACTGTAAAAATATTCTCTGGCTTCTTCTGGAATTAAGTTTTCGACTTTTTCCTTTTCTTTAATTAAATCAAAAGTCTCCGTGCCATTCTGAAGCATTTTTCGCCAATTGGTTTTATCTGTATAATGACTTTTTAATGCGACTTCGGTAATCCCTGCCAAATATCGATTCGGAACCTCAACAATTGCGATTGCCTGACTGGCACCCTGATCAATCCATCGGGTCGGAACCTGTGTTTTACGCGTTACGCCTACTTTTATTTCACTCGCTACTGCCAAATACACAATATGAGGCTGTAATTGTACTTTTTGTTCGTAATCCAAATCACGATCTGCAATTCCTAAATGGGCAGTACTCAATTCAGGCCTCATAATCCAGTCCCCAACAGCCGGGCTCGAATAAAAACAATCATAGCAAAAACCCTGTCTGAATATTTTTTTCTTTTTATTGCAATTCAGACATTGATAGCCCATAAAATTGATTTCAATTTCTTTATTCAATAACTGATTCATATTGAGAAAACTATCTTCAAAAACCAGATAATACTGAATAGGATTTCCGATTTCTGTCTGCATTTTTGTAAGCACTCCTTGATATGTCATTAGATTTTTGGATTGTTAATTTTAGATTACTTCTAAGGGTTAAATTTAATTTTGAATAGTCAAATTTTGAATTATAATCTTTCGAGTAAATAAATTGTTTTTTGTAAAAAAACACTATTTTTGATATAACGCCAAAGTTAATATTTGTATATCGATATTCAAATTTTAAATTTCTTGTTTTTGCTCTAAGGCTACAATTAGAAATCTAAAATCTAAAATCTAAAATTCCCATGCCCTTATCCATAATCAACTCGTTTGCATCCTGGGTTCTTAAACAAAGAATTCATCAAATAGAGCTCTTTTTAAAATACCCGAATGAAGTTCAGGAGGAATTGCTACATAACTTACTGACAGCTTCCGAAAATACGATTATAGGAAAACAATATGAATTTTCATCTATAAACTCTTATCAGACTTTTACTGAAAGAGTTCCTATCGCTACTTATGAAGAATTACAGCCTCTCATTGAGCGAACGCGTCAGGGCGAACAGGGTGTTTTTTGGGAAACTCCAATCAAATGGTTTGCCAAATCAAGCGGAACCACTAATGCAAAAAGTAAATTTATACCTGTAAGCACCGAAGCTCTGGAAGATTGTCATTATAAAGGAAGTAAAGATTTACTTTGTTTGTACCTGAACAATAATGAAGATTCTGAGTTGTTTTTAGGAAAAAGCCTTCGCTTAGGCGGAAGTTCCCAAATTTACGAAAACAACAATACTTTCTTTGGGGATCTTTCTGCAATTCTGATTGAAAATATGCCTATATGGGCCGAATTTAGCAGTACGCCAAGCAATAAAACGTCACTGATGAGTGAGTGGGAAGCTAAAATTGCCGCTATTATCAATGAAACAAAAAACGAAAACGTAACCAGCTTTGCCGGTGTTCCATCCTGGATGCTGGTACTTATGAATAAAGTTCTGGAAAATACCGGAAAAGAAAGCTTACTGGAAATCTGGCCCAATCTTGAGGTTTATTTCCATGGAGGCGTAAGTTTTTCTCCATATAAAGAACAATACAAGAAAATCCTGCCCAGTAAAGATTTTAAATATTACGAAATATACAATGCCTCAGAAGGCTTTTTTGCGATTCAGGATCTGAATAATTCAAGCGATTTATTACTGATGCTGGATTATGGAATTTTCTACGAGTTCATTTCTATGGATACTTTTGGAACTCCAAATCAGAAAGTGATCCGACTGGCTGATGTTGAATTGAATAAAAACTACGCAATTGTAATTACCACCAATTCCGGTTTATGGCGTTATTTAATTGGAGACACGGTTCGTTTTACTTCCTTAAATCCCTATAGAATTCGCGTAACCGGAAGAACAAAACACCACATCAATGTATTTGGTGAAGAATTGATGGTTGAAAATACCGATCAGGCGATTGCCAAAGCCTGCCAGATCACGCAAACGGAAGTGATTGATTACACAGTTGCTCCAATTTTTATGCTGGACAAAGAAAAAGGTGCTCACGAATGGATGATTGAATTCAAGAAAAAACCTGCCGATGTTGGCCTTTTCCAAAAAGTCCTGGATGAAACACTACAGACTTTAAATTCCGATTATGAAGCCAAACGCCACAACAATATGACTTTAAATCCTTTGGTAATTAATGTCGCCAGGGAAAACTTATTTTACGACTGGTTGAAAGAAAGAGATAAATTAGGCGGGCAGCATAAAATCCCGAGACTTTCAAATCAGAGAGATTATCTGGAACAGCTGAAGGAGATGTCTTAACATCAAACATGAAAAAAGCCTTAGTTTATTAATTTAAAAACTAAGGCTTTTTTGTATTTATATTGCAAAAACTACATCATGTCAATATATCTGTCATGATACCCTAACAAATACAAAACACCATCAAGTCCAAGACTTGAAATAGAATTTGAGGCACTTTCTTTTACTTTAGGTTTCGCATGGAAAGCGATTCCAAGACCTGCTAAATTGATCATCGGCAAATCATTGGCACCATCACCAACCGCAATTGTTTGGTTGATGTGAATTCCTTCTTTTTCAGCAATTGCCTTTAAGTGTTCTGCTTTTTTCTGACCATCAATAATATCTCCTAAATATTTACCTGTCAGTTTACCATCTATAATCTCTAACTGATTGGCGTGAACGTAGTCAATACCCAACTCTTTTTGCAGGTATTCCCCAAAATAAGTGAATCCTCCAGATAGAATGGCCGTCTTGTACCCGTAATATTTCAAGGCTTTCATCAAACGATGTGCTCCTTTTGTTATGGGTAATTTTTCAGCCACTGATCGTAAAACATCTTCGCTCAAACCTTCCAACAAAGCCATACGCTGTTTAAAGCTTTCATTAAAATCAATTTCACCATTCATGGCCAATTCCGTAATTGCCCTTACCTGCTCGCCTACTCCATTGAGTTCGGCTAATTCGTCAATTACTTCAGTCTGGATCAGTGTAGAATCCATATCAAAACAAACCAGACGTCTGTTTCTTCTGTAAATATTATCTTCCTGAAAAGAAATATCTACATCTAAAGTTCTTGAAATTTGCATAAAACTGGCTGTCATCACAATCTTATTTACAATTTCTCCGGTTACAGATAATTGTATGCAAGAACGTGGATTCTCTTCTACTTCGATGATAGAAGTCCTGCCTGTTAATCTTATAATAGAGTCAATATTCAAATTTTGGTCGGATAGTATTTTAGTCACTGCGGCCAATTGTGACGCAGCCAGCTTCTCCCCTAAAATATTGATAATGTATCGTTGTTTGGACTGTGACTTTACCCATGTTTCGTAATCTTCAATAGAGATCGGAATAAATTTTACTTTAATTTCCAATTCATAAGCTTTAAACAATAAATCTTTTAAAACCGGCCCGGAACTGGAGCCTGCTTCAATTTCGAATAAAATCCCTAAAGAAAGTGTATCGTGAATATCGGCCTGGCCTATATCTAAAATTATAGCATCGTAAGTTGCCAATACTGCTGTCAAACCAGCTGTAACACCCGGTTTATCGTGACCTGAAACTTTTAATAAAATAATCTCTTTATCTTCTGTTGCCATTTTTTCTTTATTGTTTAAGAAGCGACAAAAATCGGCAATCTATTGTTGATAAAAAAGAATAATCCTTGTTTTTTTTAAAGCAAAAAGCACATAAGAATGTGCTTTTTTGAATAATTTAACAATTCTGTTTCAGTATTAGAATAACGTAACTTTTGACATTTTTTTCGTCAAAAGTTTATGAATTCCAATTATAAAATTATGAGTTTCAGAAAAAATCTATTTGGTCATATTTTCGTCAAAGTTCACCATCCAGCTTATCCCAAATTTATCCTTGAACATTCCAAAATAAGCACCCCAGAAAGTCTTGTCCATAGGCATATAAATTTTTCCTTCTGTAGACAATCCATTGAAAATACGATCTGCTTCTTCAGTACTATCCACGTTTATAGAAATCTGAAAGTTACTTCCAAAAACAACGTCACCATATCTTGGATGACTATCACTTCCCATTAAAATTGTATTGCCAATTGGCAATGAAACGTGCATAATTCTGTTGCCATCTTCTTCAGAAAGCGCTTCTCCACCATCTTCTGGCGGCGCTTCTTTAAATTTTCCAATATATGGAAATTCTCCTCCAAAAACTGATTTGTAAAATGAAAATGCTTCTTCACAATTTCCATTAAATAATAAATAAGGGTTTACTGCTGCCATGATATTTTATTGTTAATTGTTATTTTCTATATTCTTTTTATTTAAATTCTCATTGTTTTTATACTTTCAATTTTCTTCTGCCAATTCTTTTACTGTTTCTAATCCTTTCGGAAAAGCTTCTTTAAAATAATCGAGATATTTTTCCACTACATCAACCTGAGCAACCAAAACAGTGAATTCATCATCAGTTGTTAATCGATACGTTTCCATTGCACCGCTCCACTTTTTTGTTTCCTCATCAATAGGCAGTTCCTTAAAATCCTTAATTTCGCCTATATGTTTAAAGGCCATATATTCGTTAGCAATTTTCGTTTCGATAACGCTATTCATTCCTTCTCCTCCAGGAGACACAAAATATATTTTATCACCCTGATTCCAATCACTTATCGTGTATGAATCTTCACAGAAAGCCCTTGTCCATTTTTTATAGGTTTCATCATTCCATAAAACGGACCATACTTTTTCTGCCGGAGCTTTAATCCTAATGGTAAATTCTAATGTTTCCATCTCTAATTTTGTTGCGGTAATTTGCTAAAATCCATATATAGAATATTCCATCGATGACCATCTAAATCGGCAAAACCAGAACCGTACATCCAGCCCTGATTTTCAGCAGGAGGTGAAAAAACATTTCCCCCGGCTGCTCTTACTTTCTCTGTCAATTCATCAACTTCTTCCCTGCTTTCTGCATCAATCGAAATCAGTACTTCTGACCCCGATTGTGTATCTGTAATTTTGTTTTGTGAAAAACCTTCAAACAAAGTATTTTCAAAAAGCATTACTACAAAATTCCCTTCTCCCACCACCATACAAGTCGAGCTTGACGTGTCGTGTTGTTCATTAAAAGAAAAACCTAATTTCCAAAAAAAGTCTTTCGCTTTTGCCACGTTTTTAACCGGCAGGTTCAACCAAATTTGCTTTGTCATCTTTATTTTTTTTAAGTTGTACTTTCTACATACTTTTTAAAATTGTCCAGAATTGCCTGCCAGCCACCGCGCTGCATTTCTTCCGGATTTTCTGTTTCGGGATCAAAACTTTCAACTATCTCTACACCGTTTGGGGTTTCCTTAAAACTAATTTCAACCGTACGCCCGTCCGCCATTATATATTCTATGGCTTCATTTTGCTTTACTAAAGTATATTCCCCTTCAAAGTCAAAACTCATGCTGCCATCTTTTGCTGCCATGGTCGATTTGAATTTTCCCCCTTCACTTAAATCATTCTCTGCATAAGGTGTATGCCAGTCCGGCGAAGCGAAACTCCATTTTGTAATGTGTTCCGGCAATGTCCAGAATTGCCAAACTTTATTGATTGATGCATTTATTGTACTTTGTACTGTAATCATTATATATTGATTTAAAAATTATACTTTAAAATTGATTTTTTTTCGTTTGATTTATTTTTAAAAACTCTCCACATATTTTTTAAAATTATCGATAACAGCCTGGCACCATTGTTCCTGCATTCTTTCAGGATTTCCCGCTTCAGGTTCAAATATTTCTGTTATGTGTACTTTACCACCGTTACTTTCAAAACAGATGCTTCCGGTTCTGTTATCAACGAGTTTATATTCTATTACTTTATTTTTTTTAACTTTAGTATACACTCCTTCAAAGTTAAAAACCATGCTGTTATCTTTTGCAGCCATTGTAAATTTGAATTCACCACCAACTCTCAAATCATTCTCTGCCTGCGGAGTATGCCAATCTGGTGAAGGGGTATTCCATATCACAATATGTTCCGGCAATATCCACAACTCCCATACTTTATCTATGATTGCATTAATTGTGTTTTGTACTGTAATCATCATTATTTGAATGAATTAGTATAAAGTTAGTTTGAAGGCACCTGACTTTCATCCATAAAGAAAATTTCCCAGTGATGTCCGTCCAGATCCAAAAAGGCTTTTTGATACATCCAGCCATACTCTCTTGCTTCCATATATTCTTTTCCTCCGGCTCTTTCAACTGAAGCTATCATTTCCTCTACTTTTTCCCTACTTTCAACTGACAAAGCCATCAAAACTTCTGTAGTAGTAGCCGTGTCACAAAT
>JBDTNT010000015.1:0-2924 GCA_039933615.1 Flavobacterium sp.
TTTCATTGTTTAGCACCTCCTTATCAAGAACGGTATTGTCATCAGCCAGAAAATAAGCATCAAACTGCACACCTTCCTTAATTAGTTCTTCAGGAATTTGGTCTTTGTTTATCATTTCTTTCAGAAGCTTTGGAAATGACACACTTGCTGCCGATTTATTAGAATCGTTTTCTTTTAAATTAGTTTCAAAACGCAGTTCGATTTTATTGTCATTAATATAACCTCTGGCAGTGGTGAGCGTAACATTCTCACTTTTAAAAGTTGCTGCTTTACCATTATATGCAGTAACATATTCCTGTAGTTTTTGCTTGGTATTTTTACAGCTTACGAACATCAATACCATAAAAAAGGCAAATAAAATCCGGCTTATTCTCTTACTCATAATTTCTAGTTTATTTTAGTTTTTGAAGTCTTAAAAGTGCTTCAAGATAATAATAATCTGCATAATTAATAGAACAGTCAATTTCGCTTCCGGCAGGTTTATGACCCGTTGCATGGAGTAAAAAAGCCGAATTTACATCATGGCTCTGATAATGACCTGAAAGTGAAACAATCATTTTTTTAGCTTTTGAAAGATACTCCTTTTTCAGATTTTTATCTTTTGTATAAGAACTTAATTCAATAAGCGCGGAAGATACAATTGCAGCTGCGGAAGCATCCCGTGGTGCGTTGGGAATATCCGGAGCATTAAAATCCCAATACGGAATTAAATCTTCTGTAGTCAGTTTGTCTAAATATACGCGGGTAATTTTATGTACGAAGTCCAAAAATTTCGGATCTTTAGTTTCTCTGTAAACCATAGTAAACCCATAAATCGCCCAGGCCTGACCTCTCGCCCACATACTGTCATCGCTATAGCCCTGCGCTGTAATTCCTTTTATTTTTTTACCTGTTTCATAATCATAAACCAAAACATGGTACGAACTGTAATCCGGTCTAAAATGATTCTTCATCGTAGTTTCGGCATGTTTTACAGCGATATCGTATAATTTTTTAGTACCGCCATTTTTAGAAGCCCAAAAAAGCAATTCCAGATTCATCATATTATCGATGATTGTATTATGTCCACCGTATTTATTATGCGGCCAGGACTGAATTGTTCCAACTTTCGGATTAAAAAGTGTTGCTAAAGTATCAGCCGTTTTGAGGATAATTTCTTTGTATGCTGCATTTTTAGTCAGACGATATCCATTACCAAAACTATTAAAAACCTGAAAACCTAAATCATGATCACCCGCTTTGCTTACTGATAAAGGAGTCAAAAACCGACTAAATTTATCTGCTTCTTTTTCCCATTTCTTATCTCCGGTGGCTTCATACAGATACCATAATTCACCCGGCCAGAAACCGCTTGTCCAGTCTTTGTAATCGACAAATTTCCATTCTTTGCTTCCTGTTGGGATACTTCTCGGTGAAGTTCCGTTATCAGGAATGACTTTTAATGTTTTTGAAGCCTGTACTGCACAATAATCCAATTGCTTTTTTATATTGAATGATTTTCTCTCGTTTTTTTCCTGTGAATAACTTATTGTTACAAACATTATAAAAACGGACAGTAAAGGGATAAATTTTGGTTTTAGATCCATAGTAATAGTTTTTGAAGGCTAAATTTAGAAAATTAGAAAAGAAGAAAAACCTTTTTATCTTTGCATCTGCCAAATCTGTACTATTTTCTACCCTTTTTATATCTTTGTTCAACAAAAATCATTCAATAGTGCAATTGAAAAAATCCAGAATTTACTACTGTCTCTCACTTTTTTTAGTAATCGGTCTCGGAATACTTTCAAGGAAGATTGCGATAATTCCGCTGTGTTTTGGAGATTTACTGTATGCTGTAATGATATATATAATAGTACGAATTCTATTTATAGACAAAAAAGCACTTCACATTATACTTATCTCTTTATTATTTTGTTATAGTATTGAATTCTTTCAGCTCTACCAGGCCAATTGGATTATCACAGTCCGAAAAACGCTCTTTGGAAGATATGTTTTAGGACAGGGATTTTTATGGAGCGATCTTTTAGCCTACACTTTTGGAGTTACAATTGCCTTTATAATCGAAAAAATCACTATAAAACATTACAATTATGAATCTGGTTTTCGCATCAAACAATAAAAATAAAATCAAAGAAATACAAAGTATACTTCCTGAAACCATAAAAATAGTAAGCCTTGAAGAAATTGGCTGCCATGAAGATATTCCGGAAACTGCTGACACTATCGAAGGAAATGCAATCCTGAAAGCCGACTATGTAACTCAGAAATATGGATATGATTGTTTTGCCGATGATACCGGACTTGAAGTTACTGCTTTAAACGGCGAGCCTGGCGTATATTCGGCACGATATGCAGGTGAACAGCGTGATGCAAATGACAATATGAATAAACTTCTGGAGGCATTATCAGATCAATCTGATCGCAGTGCACAGTTCAAGACCGTTATTGCCTTAAACTTAAACGGAGAAAAATACCTTTTTACCGGAATCGCCAAAGGAAATATTACTTTGAATAAAACCGGAAATGGAGGTTTTGGATATGATCCGGTATTTCAACCTGAAAATCATACCGAAACTTTTGCTGAATTGCCCTTAGAAATTAAAAATAAAATCGGCCACCGCGGAAAAGCAACCCGGCAACTGATTGATTTCCTGAACCCCACAAAATAATTGTTTTAAATACAACATTTTAAAGCATAAAGTTTATATTTCACGACGTATTTTTTTAGGTTTTTATTCAATTTCTGATCAAAATGATTTCGCGATAAACATAACTTTTTGATAATCAAATCATAACAAATACATAAATCTTAAAATAGCATTAGTTTTTCTGAATAATTAACAGTAATTTTGCACCCTATTTTAAAAATACATATGAATAAATTTGAACAATTAGGATTGAATGAATCGTTACTGAAGGCGATT
>JBDTNT010000016.1:0-3086 GCA_039933615.1 Flavobacterium sp.
TTGGTAATTGATAATATTCCGGGTTTCCGTTATAAAAAGCCTGTTTCGAATATTTTACCAAATTGACTATAGAAACCGGTTTTGATAATTCCGGCATTGATGCAATGGTGTTTTGCAATTCATCCATTTTACGCATTGTCGATAATTTCATAACACCTTTTTTATGTTTGGTGTCAATCATTATTTCGAGTGGCATTACGCCGTTAAATTCTTTTTCGTAGAATAAGATATCTTTAAAAAACGAAGCGCTCTTTGGCATTTCACCAATAAGGCTTCCGGAAACTTTCATTTGTGAAACTCCGACAACACTGAAAAGTAAAAGCAATCCGTAAATGGTATAAATGACTTTTCGTTTGTTTTTTACCACATTTTCAACAAAGTCCAGCAAGGTCGAAATGTATGTTTTTGTCAGGTGGTATAAATGTTTTTCATTTGGCATTGGCATAAAACTGTACACAATCGGCACAATTAAAAGCGTCAGTAAATAAACAGAAATTACGTTGATCGAAGTCACCAGACCAAATTCAAAAAGTAAATCGTTACCCGTAATCATAAAAGTGGCAAAACCAATAGCCGTGGTAAGATTCGTCATTAAAGTCGAAACTCCAATTTTAGAAATAATACGCTGTAAAGCTTTGGCCTGATTGCTGTGCAGCTTGATTTCCTGCTGGTATTTATTAATCAGGAAAATACAGTTTGTAATTCCGATTACGATAATCAATGGCGGAATAATAGCCGTCAAAACCGTGATTCTGTAATGAAATAATCCTAAAGTTCCAAAGGACCATATTACCCCAACAATTAAAATACAAATCGAGATAAATGTCGCTCTGAACGAACGGAAAAAGAAAAAGAAAATCAGGGAAACAGTAAATAAAGCCGCACCGATAAACAGTCCGATTTCGCCTTTCATGTTATCCGCATTGATTGTTCTTATGTAGGGCATTCCCGAAACGCGAAGGTCAACTCCGGTAGTTTTTTCGAATTTATCGATTTTTGGGACTAAATTTTCAAGGATAAAAGTCTTTCTTTCGGCAGTATTTACCAATGCTTTGTTGATGTAAACTGCAGAACGGACACTGCCGCTTTCTTTATTGAACAACAATCCTTCGTAAAAAGGCAAATTATGAAACAGATCGTATTGAACGCTTTTTAAATAAGCCGGATCATGTGTTTTACTTTGATTGATAAAGGGTTTTAAAACGAATTTTTCGTTAACCGTATCTTTTTCTAATTTTTTTAAATCATTCAGGGAAACGACCAGGTCTACTTCTTTCGAATTTTTCAAACCTGTCATTAATTCATTCCAGGCAGCGTAGTTTTTGGGTGTGAAAAAATTCGGATCCTTAAAACCAATAACAACAAGATTTCCTTCTTCACCAAATTTGTCTAAAAACTTCTGGTACTCTTTGTTTGCAATATGATTTTTAGGAAGCAAATTGGCTTCGGTATACGTCATAGCAAGGTTTTTCCATTGGAAAGCAAGGAATATGGTTAAAGCAACAAGAACAATCAAAATTGTTATTCTGTTTTTAAGTATGATTCGGGCTATTTTTTCCCAAAATCCAACTTGAATCGTATTTTTCATAAAATCTTTAAAAATGGTTGCAAATGTAGTGAAAAGCACTCTAAATCATAATTAATCGATCTCGTTTTTACTTTTTGTTAACATAGTAGTAAATTTTTCTTGTAATAATTTACTTTCTTTTTGTGTTTCCCGTAAGATTTTCCAATATTTGCAATTAATTTGAAAACAAAACGAAAATGAATTGGATTTTATTGATTATTGCCGGCCTTTTTGAAGTTGGATTTGCATCCTGCTTAGGAAAAGCCAAAGAAACCACGGGAATTATCTCGACCTACTGGATGGCGGGTTTTTTTGTGTGCCTTTCAATCAGTATGATTTTATTATATAAAGCAACTCAGGTTTTACCAATTGGTACAGCGTATGCCGTTTGGACAGGTATTGGAGCTGTTGGAACTGTTTTGGTCGGTGTTTTGGTTTTTAAGGAACCGGCAACTTTTTGGAGAATCTTTTTTCTTACTACTTTAATTGCTTCCATTATTGGATTGAAGTTTGTTTCTAATCACTAATAAATTATGGATGTTAAAAAAATCAAAAATAGAAGTATTCTTTTGAGTTTTGGTATTTTTATTCTTGCATTAACACAGAATGCAATTTCAATAAATTACCAGAATCAAGTTAGATATGATTCTGCAATAGATTATTTTCGAATTGGGAGTATTGCAGCGCTTGGAGGCGGCTTAGATGAGCAGATTGTTTGGTTTGCTAATCCTTTAGCTTTTTTTGCGATGATACTTTTTGCTATAAATTACCGCATTACTAAAATTTTAAGTTTATTTTTAAGTTTGTTGTCTTTAGTTTTGGCAGTTTCTTTTTTCTTTTGGAAAGAAATATTAGCTGCAGAAAGCGGGAGTATGGCAAAAATTATTTCTTTCGGATTAGGATATTATCTTTGGGTTTTAAGTATCCTAATATTAACAATCGGCATTTTTATTTGTTTAATAAAGGATTTTAAAGTAAATATTAAATCTTAGCTAATGCAGGAAAACAATACGATCACTTTTATCTTCTTGGCAATTATTCTATTGCTGATTGTCATCATCGCTTTTATGGTGTATCAGTTAATGCAGTCCAAAAAGGCAAAAGACGATGCTGAAAAGAGCTTTTATGCGCTCGAAATGAAAGTCAATGATTTGCAGTTAGAAACATTAGAATCAAAACTGAATCCGCATTTGTTTAAGAATATCCTAAACTCGATTCAATCACACGCTTATCAAACTTATTTTGCTTTAGATAAACTGGCGAACGTCCTGGATTACATTTTGTACGAAAGCAAAAAGAAATTCGTGACGGCAAAAGAAGAAATTGATTTTGCTTTGAATTTAATCGAAATCAATAAAATCAAGATCAGTCCGCTTTTTGAGTTAAAAATCAAAACCAATATCAATAAAGAGGATAAACTGTACGAACAGCCCTTATTGGCTCCGCTGATTTCTATAGATTTAATCGAAAATGCTTTTAAACATGCTGATTTGCAAAGTGCCGATGCTTTTATTTCGGT
>JBDTNT010000017.1:0-5635 GCA_039933615.1 Flavobacterium sp.
ACTGAGTTTTAAAACTCGGTCTAAATAATAATTAAATATTATCCTCTTACTTCTTCATAATACTAGAAGATATATGCATCTTCAGGAGTAATAACAAAATCTGTTAATGCTTTATTGACAACTGGCTGTCCAATTCCTCCGCAAATTTCTTTCAATTCATTTGACTTTTCCATAAAATCATGTAAATTCATAATTAGTTCTTTATTAATAATTGGCTTACTCTAAATTTAAAGCTTTTCAGCATCCGCTTAGATATCATTTTGTAAATATAGGAAATTTACTATGTAATTAGCTTTTTGCATAATAAATTAATCATTTTTAATATTGTTTTAAAAATAATATTTTAATACGTCTTCCCGTAATAAAACTACAATTGTAATTTGTATACTTGCACTTCCAAAACCTTTAATTAAATCTATGAAAACAAAACTACTCTTATTACTTTTATTAGCTAATTTTTCTGTTTTTTCACAAACCAATTTAGTCCCTAACGGCAGTTTTGACAATTGGACCGGAAATGTTCCTCAGGGTTGGACAACTACTAATTCTATCTACCAAAGCACTGATGCTTCCTTAGGACAGTATAGTGCAAAATTGTCATTAACTCCCGGATTATCCCCTAAAATCATTGCGAAGGTTCCACTAAAAGACGGAGTAACGTACACTGTAAAATTTAAATACAAATACCTTAACAGTAATTATGGCGGTGACCATCCAATAGCATTAAAAATATCCAGTGATGAAGGTGGCGGCAGTATCTCCAGCAGTGCTTTTGCTTCGAATAATTCATGGACTGAAAAAGAAACGACTTTCACATCGTCCGGCAATCTTACTTACGATTTATCATTTTCTACTTTCAGTTTTGATGGGGTGGGATTTGATGTTTTAATTGATGATGTTAAAGTATACAGTGATCAGGTTGAAGAATATACTTTGATCCCGGATATTAATTTTGAGAATAAATTGATTGCTTTAGATATTGATTCCGGAACTCCGGACGGAAAAGTTTTAACTTCTAGTATTTCCGAATTGACTTATCTATACGTGGATGACAGCTCAATCACTGACTTAACAGGAATTGAAGCTTTTACTTCACTTACCCAACTGGACTGTTCAAAAAACAAGCTTAAGAATTTAGATTTATCTCAAAATATTAAATTGACTGATCTATCTGTTGGCCGAAATGAATTGACCAATTTAGATATTACAAAAAATGTTTTATTGACTAATTTAGATTGTCAAAGAAACAGCTTAACGGGTTTAAATGTATCTGAGAATATTTATCTGGAAAAATTAAATGTAATTTTTAACCAAATAAATCCACTAAACGTATCGAAAAATGTTCTTTTAACTGATTTAGATTGCAGACAAAATAAGTTAACCTCTTTAGATATTCAAAATAATACAAACTTGACCTATCTAAATTGTGGAAACAATCTTTTAACGAATTTAGACGTTTCAAAAAACACTCTTTTACTTGATCTTTATTGCTACACAAATCAAATTACAAGTTTGAATGTTTCGACAAACACCTTGCTTCAGGGCTTTATGTGTAACGACAATAAACTGACTTCTATTGACGTTTCCAAAAACCCGGATATGTATATGTTCGATTGTTTAGACAACCAGCTTACAAGTGTTGATATTTCCAAAAATCCAAAAATAACCGAACTGGCCTGTGAAAACAACCAATTAAAGTATTTGAATTTGAAAAACGGAAATAATACAAAAATAGCCCTTGGCTTCACTAACTTTAGAAATAACCCAAATCTAACCTGTATTGAAGTTGATGATGTTGGTTATTCTAATTCAAAATGGATGAATATAAAAGATGCGACAGCAATATATTCTGCAACCTGCATTAAATTAGGCATTGAAGATTCCGTTTTTGACAAAGCAGTGGTTTATCCAAACCCAACTAAAGGGGAGGTTAATATCAACAATATCGCTATAGAAAAAGCAACTGTTTACAATTCATTAGGACAATTGGTAAAAACTTTTACATTAGATTCTGCTAACACCAGTAATACAATCAACTTATCCGGACTTACAAAAGGAGTTTATTATGTATACTTAATTAATCAGGATGCAGCTTCGGCTAAGAAAATAATTCTTGAATAAAATAACGTTAGCTAACTAAAAAATCCCATTTTCATTCATTTGAAAATGGGATTTTTTTATGTTTTTAATTTGAATTTTAAAACAGGTCTTCACAAGTAAAAATATCTTTTAAACGAACTCCTTTTTCGGTGTGTTCTACTGTTATAATTTGGTTGTGTGCATCATGTTCCAGAAACAAATAATAATTGTGATCTGCAGCCGCAGTAAGAAATTTTGATTTCTCCGGCATTGTCAATAAAGGCCTGGTATCATATCCCATAACATACGGTAGTGGAATGTGTCCTGCTGTCGCCAGTAAATCAGCACAAAAAACAATCGTTTTATCGTGATATTTAAGATGTGGAATCATTTGCTTTTCAGTATGACCGTCGACATAAAAAATTTCAAAACCCATTTCTTCCGAAAAGCCAAAATCTTCATTGGGTCTTTTTATAAAGTTCAATTGACCGCTTTCCTGCATCGGTAAAATATTCTCTGCTAAAAAGGATGCTTTTTCACGGGCATTTGGTTTCGTCGCCCATTCCCAATGCTTTTCATTCGTCCAATATTTGGCATTTTTAAAAGCAGGTTCGTAACCTGTTTTATCAGAATTCCACTGAACACTTCCACCACAATGATCAAAATGAAGATGTGTCATAAAAACATCGGTAATATCATCCCTGTGGAAACCATATTTCGCCAAAGATTTGTCTAAAGAATGTGATCCCCAGAGTGAGTAATATCCAAAAAACTTTTCTGATTGTTTGTTTCCCATTCCGGTATCAATCAAAATCAGACGATTTTCATCTTCAATAAGCAGGCAGCGTGCCGCAATATCAATCAGATTATTGTTGTCGGCAGGATTGGTTTTGCTCCAGATTGTTTTGGGCACAACTCCAAACATGGCGCCTCCGTCAAGTTTAAAATTTCCGGATTCTATTGGATAAAGTTTCATTGGTGTAAGTTTCTATTATGAAAACAAAGCTAGGAATTTGAATTCCCTTATGCTAAAAAAATTGAATTTTAAAAAACATAATTTGTGACAAAATAAAATCCTAAAATTATTCCAGTGTAATCGAAGTACTTCCCATGATTTCCTGTTTGTCGAAGAAATTGACAAAATAAGTTCCTTTTTGAAATTGAAATCCATCTTCCTGATTCAAAATCCCATAGACATTTACAGGTTTCCCCTGAAAATCAACAGCCACGATAAAACTATAGACCAAAGCTTTATCATTACCGAATTCTATCAGTTTATTTTCTCCCAAGACTGCATTCTTCTGATCCAAAACCTGAATATAAAAGACTTTTTTTCCGGTTTTCGCAACTGAATTTCCATTAACAACAAAACTTACTTTCAATTTTTTGGTGTTTTTGGCTTTATCTGTTTCCAGTTCTTTCCCTGATTTTTTTTCACGAAGCGCAATTACCTTAAAAGTATTCGTTAATAATCTTGAAGCATCAATTAAAGTGGATTCTAACTTTTTTTGCTTTAAAATCAAAGTATCATTTTCCGCTTTTTGCTTATACATGACAAGATTCTGGCTCTCAATTTCGGTAAGTAAGTTTTTATTTTGAGATTTTAATTTTTTAATTTCAAATCCTTTTGTATTTAAATCCGACAGCTGTTTTCGGTAAACCTTTATTTGTGAGGACGAAGGATTTCTGGAAGATTTGATAATTTCCATCAAGTTTTCGACGTTTCTTCTTTCAAGTTCTAACTCCTGCGAAAGTGCTGTTTTTTCTAAAATCGCGACATCATAAGCCAGTTTTAAAACATTCAGAGAATCTAAAATATTTTTTTGAGCAAGTGCTTCCCGGCTGACTTCTGCAATGCCTTTTACTTTATTTATACTCTCAATTTTCTCCATTTCATTCGGTTCCTTACTAAAAATAAAGACTGTAGCACCTAATCCAAAACCGAAAAATACTGCCAGGAGTGCCGTCAGCCATTTGTTTTTGTATTGATTTTTCATAAACTCACAATTTTCTGCAAAAATACCCACTAATTAGGTAGCGATAATACGTATAAATACGCATTTTTAACATTTAAGCAAAACTATTGACACTTAAAGCCTACAAAGCATTTCGATTTTTAATTATTCTCGATTTTCAATAATAAACCGAATCAATGTAAAAACATAAAACAGCTACTTTATTATTATATAACTTCTGTCTATTTTAACATTTGTTATAATAATGTGAACCATTATGGAAAAAGGTTTTTAAGTCGTATCTTTGCAGATAATTTCATTTCAACATTGAAAGACAGCACTTTAAAATGTAATAATTTCATTACTATTTAAATGCCGCTTAAAATGAAAGAAAAGATAAATACCATAAACACAATGATAAAAGTTTCTGATACTGCCAAAAAGAAAATCATCGATTTGATGAAAGATGATGGTTTTGATGCCGCTCATGACTACGTACGCGTAGGTGTAAAAAGTGGCGGATGCTCTGGTTTGTCATATGATTTAAAATTTGACAATACGAAAGGCGACGACGATAAAATATTTGTAGACAACGACATAACAATTGCAGTTGAAAAAAAATCATTTCTATATTTAGCCGGGACAATTCTTGAATTTTCCGGTGGATTAAATGGAAAAGGTTTTGTATTTAATAATCCAAATGCAAGCAGAACCTGTGGTTGTGGAGAATCTTTTTCTCTATAAATCAAACGAATTTATAAAAGCAAAAATTTAAACGCTTTAGAAATTAAACATTTCTAAAGCGTTTTAAAAAACTAAAAAATGTCAAAATATACTGAAGACGATTTAAAAATCGAACTCGAAACCAAAGAATACGAATACGGATTTTATACCGATATAGAATCTGAAACGTTTCCCATTGGTTTAAACGAAGATATCGTAAGAGCTATTTCTCTTAAAAAAGGAGAACCAGAATGGATGACCGATTGGCGCATCGAGGCTTTTCGTGCCTGGGAAGAAATGATCGAGCCAGAATGGGCAAACGTTCATTACACAAAACCAGATTTTCAGGCAATTTCATACTACTCTGCTCCAAAGCAGGTAGATCCTAATAAAACATTAGACGACGTAGATCCTGAACTTTTAGAAATGTACAAAAAGCTAGGTATCTCTGTTGACGAACAAAAAATGATGAACAATGTCGCTATGGATATTGTTGTCGATTCTGTTTCGGTGGCTACGACTTTCAAAAAAACACTGGCTGAAAAAGGAATTATTTTCTGTCCGATTTCTGAAGCTATCAAAGAACATCCAGAATTGGTTCGTAAATATTTAGGAACTGTTGTACCTCAAAAAGACAACTTCTACGCAGCATTAAACTCAGCGGTTTTCTCTGACGGAAGTTTCTGTTATATTCCAAAAGGCGTTCGTTGCCCAATGGAACTTTCAACTTATTTCAGAATCAATCAGGCAGGAACAGGGCAATTCGAAAGAACTCTTGTTATTGCTGATGCTGGAAGTTACGTTTCTTACCTTGAAGGTTGTACCGCTCCAAGTCGTGATGAAAATCAATTGCACGCTGCTGTGGTTGAATTAATCGC
>JBDTNT010000018.1:0-8253 GCA_039933615.1 Flavobacterium sp.
AAAAGAATTTTCAATTTAAGTCTAAGAAATCTAACAAGTCTAAAAATCTAAAAGTTGCAAGTCAAGACCAAAGCAATAGTAATTTCATCATTAAAATTTCAGGAAAAAAGCCTGATTGTAAAATGTTTTACGCTTTCAAACGGCTTGAAATCTTATTTTGTGCGCGATGCTTTTTCAAGTCGCAAGGCGAGTCAGAAGATTGCCTATTTTCAGCCACTTTCAATTCTTGAAATAGAAGCCATTCATAAAAATAAAGGAACTTTAGAGAATTTTAAGGAAATAAAAACGGCGGTTCCCTTTCAGAGTATTCATACCGATATTATAAAAAGTACCATGGTCATGTTTCTTTCTGAAATGCTTCATTATTCGATTCAGGAAGAAGAAAAAAACGAATCTCTTTTTACTTTTTTAGAAACAGCTCTGACCTGGCTGGATCATCACGATGAGATTTCCAATTTCCATTTAATCCTGCTTTTGGAAACGACAAAATATTTAGGTTTTTATCCCGATGTTTCAGAAATAGACTTGCCGTATTTTGAAATGTATGACGGTATTTTTACTCTTTTTCACGGTTTAGGTTCGCTAAGTGAACATGAAACGAATTTATTTAAGAAACTGATTGAACTGAAATTTGATAATGATCAGAAAGTTTTTCATGTTATTGAAAGACAAATACTACTTAAAATTCTGATTGATTACTATAGTTTTCATTTAGATGGATTCAAAAAACCAAAATCGCTGGACGTTTTAAAAGAAGTTTTCTCCTAAACTTCCAGAATGAGCAGTTTTTTTTTGAATAATCTATTGGAAATTCCCTGACTTCATTCTTTTTTCTGTCATCTTTATCTATTTTCCTCAAAATTCCTTACTTTCGCACCTCGATTAAGAAAAGGATAAAATGAGCACAAAATTTACTGAATACAAAGGACTTGACTTACCAACAGTAGCGTCAGAAGTACTTGATTTTTGGAAGAAAGAAAATATATTTGAAAAGAGTGTAACTACACGCGAAGGTGCAGAGCCTTACGTGTTTTTTGAAGGTCCGCCTTCAGCAAACGGATTACCGGGAATTCACCACGTGATGGCACGTGCGATTAAAGATATTTTTTGCAGATATAAAACTCAAAAAGGTTTTCAGGTAAAAAGAAAAGCCGGTTGGGACACACACGGATTGCCTGTAGAATTAGGTACCGAAAAAGAATTAGGAATTACAAAAGAAGATATTGGTAAAACAATTTCTATCGAAGAATATAACGAAGCGTGTAAAAAAACCGTAATGCGTTATACCGACGTATGGAATGACCTTACCGAAAAAATGGGATATTGGGTAGATATGGAAGATCCGTATGTGACTTACAAGCCTAAATATATGGAGTCTGTCTGGTGGCTTTTGAAACAAATCTATGATAAAGGTTTGTTGTACAAAGGGTATACGATTCAGCCTTATTCTCCAAAAGCAGGAACAGGATTGTCTTCTCACGAAGTAAATCAGCCCGGGGCTTACCGTGATGTTACAGATACTACAATTGTAGCACAATTTAAAACATTGCCGGAAACATTGCCTTCATTTTTACAGGGTTTTGGCGATATTCATATTTTAGCATGGACAACAACTCCATGGACATTATCCTCAAATACTGCTTTAACGGTTGGTCCCAAGATTGATTATGTTTTAGTTAAAACGTTCAATCAATATACTTTTGATCCTATCAATGTTGTTTTGGCTAAGAATTTAGTTGGAAAACAATTCGGAAAAGGATTTTTTGCAAGTACAGACGAAGCTGATTTTGTGAATTTCAAATCTGGAGATAAAAATATACCGTATATAATACTGACAGAGGCAAAAGGTGCTGATTTAGTCGGTATTAAATACGAACAATTATTACAATACGCATTGCCCTATCAAAATGCCGAAAATGCGTTTAGAGTAATTTCCGGAGACTTCGTAACAACAGAAGACGGAACCGGAATTGTACATACAGCGCCGACATTTGGAGCAGATGATGCTAAAGTAGCAAAAGAAGCCATACCGGAAATCCCGCCAATGTTGGTTTTGGATGAAAACGGTACTGCAGTTCCACTAGTAGATTTACAAGGAAAATTTACTTCACACATGGGTGATTTTGCCGGTAAATATGTGAAAAATGAATATTACGATGCCGGACAAGCTCCGGAACGTTCAGTGGATGTTGAAATAGCAATTCGCTTAAAAGAAGAAAATAAAGCTTTTAAAGTAGAGAAATATGTTCACAGTTACCCTCACAGCTGGAGAACAGACGAACCGCTTTTATACTATCCGTTAGATTCCTGGTTTATTAAGGTTACTGATGTGAAGGATAGAATGTTTGATTTAAATGAAACTATTAACTGGAAACCTAAATCTACCGGTGAAGGACGTTTCGGAAACTGGCTGAAAAATGCCAATGACTGGAATTTATCTCGTTCTAGATATTGGGGAATTCCGTTGCCAATCTGGAGAACCGAAGACAAAAAAGAAGAAATTTTAATCGGTTCAGTTGAAGAATTATATAACGAAATTGAGAAATCTGTAGAAGCTGGTTTTCAAAAAGAAAATCCATTCAAAGATTTTGAAATCGGGAATATGTCTGAATCCAATTATGATTTAATCGATTTACATAAAAATGTAGTCGATGAAATTACGTTGGTTTCGGCTTCAGGAAAACCAATGAAACGCGAAAGCGATCTGATTGATGTCTGGTTCGATTCTGGTGCAATGCCCTATGCACAATGGCATTATCCTTTTGAGAATAAAGATAAAATCGACGAAAACAAAGATTTTCCGGCGAATTTTATTGCAGAAGGTGTAGATCAAACCCGTGGATGGTTTTATACCTTACACGCTATCGGAACTTTGGTTTTTGATAAAGTAGCCTACAAAAATGTAGTTTCAAATGGTTTGGTTTTAGATAAAAACGGACAAAAGATGTCTAAGCGTTTAGGAAATGCTACAGACCCTTTTGAAACGATAAAAGAATACGGTCCCGATGCCACACGCTGGTATATGATTTCGAATGCGAATCCGTGGGATAACCTGAAGTTTGATATTGAAGGAATTGCTGAAGTACGCCGTAAATTCTTTGGAACTTTATACAACACGTATTCATTCTTTAGTTTATACGCTAATATTGATGGTTTTAAATACGCTGAAGCGGAAATTCCGTTAAACGAAAGACCGGAAATCGATCAGTGGATCATATCCGAATTGCACACGTTAATAAAATTTGTTGACGAATGTTATGAAGATTATGAGCCTACAAAAGCAGCAAGAGCCATTTCTGAGTTCGTTCAGGAAAATTTGAGTAATTGGTACGTTCGTTTGTGTCGTCGTCGTTTTTGGAAAGGCGAATACGCTCCTGATAAAATTGCGGCTTACCAAACACTTTATACCTGTTTGCTGACCATAAGTAAATTAAGCGCTCCAATCGCTCCTTTTTTCATGGATAAACTGTACCGTGATTTGACAATTTCAACAGGATCTGAGAAATATGCCAGTGTTCACTTGGCTGAGTTCCCAAAATTTGTCGAAAACTTTGTTAATAAAACGTTAGAAAGTAAAATGCAGAAAGCACAAACTATCTCTTCTCTTGTTTTATCACTGCGTAAAAAGGAAATGATCAAGGTACGTCAGCCTTTGCAAAAGGTAATGATTCCGGTACTTGACGAGAATCAGCGTGCTGAAATCGAAGCCATTTCTGAGCTTGTAAAAGCAGAAGTAAATGTTAAGGAAATCATGCTTTTAGATGATGCATCAGGTATCTTAGTGAAACAGATTAAACCAAATTTCAAGGCTTTAGGACCCCGTTTCGGAAAAGATATGGGATTGATTTCTAAGGAGATACAAGGTTTTTCTGCAGATCAGATCAATCAGTTAGACAAGCAGGGAACGTTAGATATTGTTATTGCTGGAAATAATGTAACTTTATCCTTAGAAGACGTCGAAATAACATCACAGGATATCGAAGGATGGCTGGTTGCAAATTCAAACGGAATTACAGTTGCACTGGATATAACAATCAGTGAAGAATTGAAAAACGAAGGTATCGCAAGGGAATTAGTAAACAGAATTCAGAATATCCGTAAAGATTCAGGATTTGAGGTTACTGATAAAATTAAAGTACAAATTAAAAGAAGTGGCCTTTTAGAAGAAGCTATTTTAAAAAATGAAGACTATATTAAGTCTGAGACATTAACAGATAATTTGATTTTTACTGATGCTTTGGAAAGCGGCATAGAAATTGAGTTTGATGATATTAAAACAACGATATTAATTTCAAAATAATATAAAAATGGTAGATGAAATTACAAGATACTCTGACGCCGATTTGGCGGAGTTCAAAGAAATAATACAAAATAAAATACAAAAAGCACAATCCGATCTGGATTTAATAAAAAGTGCTTACATGAATGATTTGAATAACGGGACAGATGATACTTCTCCAACTTTCAAAGCTTTTGAAGAAGGAAGCGAAACGATGTCAAAAGAAGCAAACTCACAGTTGGCTATCAGACAGGAAAAGTTTATTCGTGATTTGAAAAATGCATTATTCCGTGTAGAAAATAAAACATATGGTATCTGCAAAGTAACAGGTAAATTAATAGGTAAAGAAAGACTGAAAATTGTGCCTCATGCTACAATGAGTATCGAAGCAAAAAATCTGCAACGATAATAAATACTAAATTATCAAACGCTCCTTTTTGGGGCGTTTTTTTTATTTAAAATTTTGAAGTGATTGCAATAAGTTAAATTTGTATTGAAACAGTCATCAGGATTCTCAATCTGCTAATTTAAATTTAAAGCTTTTACTGTATTTAAAAGTAGGGTTACAGGAATAGGATGTTTATACTATACCATGTATTCTGATATAGCAACTATTGATTTTTTTCAAAATAAATAAATTTTATGTATCATTGTATTAATGAATTAATGATGACTTTTATTTTTCATTTTGAAAAGGCTTCATTATACTTACGTCTCTAAAATGCCAACAAATTTAGCCGTAAAGAAATAGGTTTATTAAGAAGCCAAAAGTTTTCTAATAGCGGTTTATTTTTATTATAAAACAATTAACGTTTCTTAAGGGACGTTCTTTTTGATTAAATTATTACTTTTGCCCATCAAAAATTTATAAAATGTCATTACGAAAATCGTATTTCCTCATATTTTTAGTTTTACTTGTTGATCAGCTTTCTAAAATTTACGTAAAAACAAACTTTGTCTTAGGTGAAGAAGTTGTTGTTGTTTCAGATTGGTTTAGAATTCATTTTATAGAAAATGAAGGAATGGCATGGGGAACAAAAATTCCTGGCGAATATGGAAAATTAATTTTGACTGTTTTTAGGATTTTTGCTGTATTCGGAATCGGATACTGGCTGGCAGATGCAATTAAAAAACGTCATTCTACTTATTTGATCGTTGCTATTGCTTTGATTTTTGCAGGTGCAGCAGGAAATATTCTGGACTCAGTTTTTTACGGAGTAATTTTTGACGACAGTACACATAATCTTGCAACACTTTTTTCACCGGCTCCATACGGGTCATGGTTTCATGGTTTGGTGGTTGATATGTTTTATTTTCCAATTTGGGAAGGGAATCTTCCTGGCTGGCTTCCATTCTTCGGCGGTAAGCATTTTATGTTTTTCAATGCTATTTTTAATGTTGCCGATATGGCAATTTCTACCGGTGTCGGTATCCTGCTTGTATTTAATAAAAGAGCATTCCCAAAACACTAATTTTGTTTTTCTGCAATAGAAAATTTTAGTTTGATGATTTATAGTGCTTAGGAAGTGCTATTTTTACCATACTAAAATCAAACCTATGCAAAGTCCGTCTTTTTCTATTTATGATGCATCTGCTGGTTCAGGAAAGACCTATACTTTAGTCAAAGAATATCTTAAAATTATTCTTTCTTCGCCTAAGAATGATGCATATCGTAATATCCTGGCGATAACTTTTACCAATAAAGCGGTTCATGAAATGAAAAGCCGTATTGTTGGAAGTCTGTCTGAGTTTACAAAAGAGGAGCCTTCTTCAAAAGCAATAGATTTAATGGAAGACTTATCCAGGGAAACAGGTCTTTCTATTATTAAAATTAAAACAAAATCTCAAAATATTATTAAGCATCTTATTCATAACTATGCTGCTTTTGATATTTCTACCATTGATAAATTCACACACAAGGTAATTCGGGCTTTTGCACATGATCTGAATTTACCGATGACTTTTGAGGTTACTTTGGATACCGAGAATTTATTGGTAGAAGCGGTTGACGCTATTATTGCTCAGGCAGGACAGGATGAAACGCTGACAAAATTATTGATCGATTTTACGATGGAAAAAACTGACGACGATAAAAGTTGGGATGTTTCGCGTGAAATTCTTGAAACCGGAAGATTGGTCCTGAATGAAAATAACAGAAATGAAATTTCTCATTTTCAGGACACAACAATTGAGGAATTTGTTGCTATAAAAAATAAAATGTCGGTTTTGTGCACTGATTTGGAAAAAGAAAACACGGAATTTGCCATACATACTCTTGAATTAATAGATAAAAATGGTATTGATCTAAAGTCGTTTTCAAGAGGTACTTTTCCGAATCACCTGGAAAGTATTCGTGATGGAAAATTCAATCCAAGAAATAAAACGTTCCATGAATTTGATGATATTGCAATTAATAAAACGGCAAACGACCGGGCTTTAATTGAAAATCTTATTCCTGAATTGCTGCTGACTTTAGTTAAAATTTATAAAAATTTTGAAAAAAGAGACTTCTACAAGGCTTTTTTAAAAAACATAACACCTCTTTCCTTGCTGAATACGGTTAGTAACGAATTAGCCAAAATTCAATCAGAACAAAATATTTTATCTATTTCGGAATTCAATGCGATTATCCACCGTGAAATTCAGAACCAGCCGGCACCCTTTATTTATGAACGTTTAGGGGAGCGTTACCGCCATTTTTTTATTGATGAATTTCAGGATACATCAGAAATGCAATGGCAAAACCTGATTCCGCTAATTGATAATGCGCTTTCCGGACAGGATGATTTTGGAAACAAAGGAACTCTTATGATTGTTGGTGATCCCAAACAGTCTATTTATCGTTGGAGAGGAGGAAAGGCCGAGCAATTTATTGAACTAAGTAAAGAAGCAAATCCTTTCGCAAATCCGGATAAAAAACTGGAGCATTTAAATACAAATTACAGAAGTTACAGCGAAGTAATTGATTTTAATAATGCTTTTTTTGGTCTCATTTCAACAGAATTTTCAAATGAAGATTATAAGGATTTATATGAAAATCATAGTTTTCAGAATGCAAATTCAAAAAAAGGCGGATATGTAAACATTTCTTTTCTCCCGATAATAGAGAAAAATGATTTTGCAGATGAAGAAGAAGTTGCAGAGAAATCAGATTTGTATGTTTTGGCGACTTTAAATACCATTCTAAAAGTGGTTCAGGAAGGTTTTGAATATAAAGATATTGTAATTCTGACCCGTAAAAGAGGTCAGGGAATCGCAATTGCAAATTATTTAACGGAGCAGAATATTCCGCTTCTTTCATCAGAGACGCTGATGATTCAGAATGCTACAGAAGTCCGTCTTATAATTCATCTGTTGAAATATCTGAATAATAGTGCTGATCTGGAAGCAAAAGCCAATTTTTTACATTTTTTAGGGAATAGTTTAGAAATTGAAATTCCAATTCATGATTTTATAGCCAAAGGAATGTCTCAAAGGTTGGAAAGTGATTTTCAAAATTGGCTTTTGACATTCGATATTTCGCTTTCTTTTGAAGATGTCAGAAAGAAATCTTTGTATGAAGCTGTGGAAATTATCATTTCAAAATTCATTCTTCCATCCGAGGGAAATGCTTATGTGCAATTTTTTCTGGATATAGTTTTGGAACGCGACATCAGAAATCAAGCGGGAATTGCTGATTTCCTGGGTTATTGGGATAAAAACGCGGAGAAATTTAGTATCCCGTCTCCGGAAGGGAATAATGCAGTTCGGATTATGACAATTCATAAATCGAAGGGCTTGGAGTTTCCGGTAGTTATCATGCCTTTTGCTGAGGAAGATTACAACAGAAAACCAAAAGATAAACTTTGGCTGGATACAGAAGAAGCTGATTTGGGTGTGCCAAAAGCTCTGATAGATAATAGCAGTGCAGTTGAAGGTTTTGGTGAAAGTGCTTCGGCAGTTTTTAATTTGAAAAAACAAGAAGAATTACTGGA
>JBDTNT010000019.1:0-2742 GCA_039933615.1 Flavobacterium sp.
AACGGAATGTTTACTGCTAACCCAAAAATTGTAAAACAAGCACAGCCAATTGCAACTATCTCCTATCAGGAAGCAATGGAACTATCTCATTTTGGAGCTAAAGTGTTATATCCTCCTACAATTCAGCCTGTTTTAAGAAAAAATATTCCAATTTTAATCAAAAATACTTTTGAGCCGGAAGCGGAAGGAACTTTAATATCTAATCATGTTTCATCAAAAGATACTGTTGTAAAAGGAATCAGCCATATCGATAACATTTCATTAGTAACATTGGAAGGTCCCGGAATGATTGGAGTTTCAGGTTCCTCAAAACGCCTATTTGAAGTATTATCTCAGGAAAAAATCAATGTTATTTTTATCACTCAGGCTTCTTCTGAACATTCTATTTGTATCGGAATTTTAAATTCTGATGCCGAAAATGCTGAGTCCGCCATCAACAGAGCTTTTGAAGTGGAGATTCTTCAAAACAAAATTGATCCCTGCATTGTAGAAAAAGACCTTTGTATCATTGCTTTGGTGGGTGAAAACATGAAAAACCATCAGGGTTTAAGCGGGAGAATGTTTAGTACTCTGGGTAAAAACAACGTCAATATCCGTGCAATAGCACAAGGTGCTTCTGAGCGTAATATCTCGACTGTAATCAACGAAAGAGATGTTAAAAAAGCATTGAATACTTTACACGAAAACTTCTTCGAAGAAAACACTAAGCAGTTAAACCTATTTGTAATGGGTGTCGGAAATGTGGGTGAAAAATTTATTGAACAAATTCACAGTCAGAAGAAATTCTTAAAAGATAATCTGAAGATTAATGTTCGTGTCATTGCTTTGTCCAACTCCAGAAAAATGCTTTTTGATGAGGACGGAATTTCTTTAAAAGAATGGCAATCCGATTTAGATAAAGGCGAACCTGCTAATAAAGAAGCTTTCATTGAACGTGCGAAAGAAATGAATTTACGTAACAGTATTTTTGTTGATATTACTGCAAATGCAAGTGTTTCTGAAACTTACGAACAATTCCTAAAACAAAGTATTGCCGTTGTAACCTGTAATAAAATTGCCTGTTCGTCAGCTTATGACAATTATAAAAAATTAAAAAGTTTATCACGTCAATATAATGCTCCATTTTTGTTTGAAACGAATGTGGGTGCCGGATTACCAATTATCGATACTGTAAAAAACTTAATCGCTTCTGGTGATAAAGTGCATAAAATCCAGGCGGTTTTGTCCGGAAGTCTGAATTTCATTTTTAATAATTTTGATAAGGATAATTCTTTTCACGATGTTGTAAAAGAAGCCGGAGTTCAGGGATTTACAGAACCTGATCCCAAAATTGACTTAAGCGGAATCGACGTTGCCCGTAAAATCCTGATCCTTATTCGTGAAAGCGGTTACGAAATGGATATTGACGCCATTGCAAACGAATCATTTTTGCCTGCCGAATGTTTAGCGACAACTAATAATGAAGACTTTTTTGCATCGTTAATCAAACATGCACCACATTTCGGAACTATTTACGAAGAAGCTTTGAGCAAAGATTCAAGATTAAAATATGTAGCAAAATTTGAAAATGGGAAAGCAAGCGTTGGTTTGCAATTCATTCCAAAAGAGCATCCTTTTTATAATCTGGAAGGAAAAGATAATATCGTTTTGTTCTACACAGATCGTTACGTAGATCAGCCTCTTCTTATAAAAGGTGCCGGAGCCGGTGCAGCCGTTACCGCTTCAGGGATTTTTGCAGATGTAATTCGAATAGGAAATAACTAAAATGAGGCACAAAGTTACAAAGGTGCAGAGGACAAAGTAAAAAACCTCTGAACCATTGAACCTTTGCTCCTTTGAACCTTAAAATATGGAACATATTAAATTATTCTGCCCAGCAACAATCGCAAATCTTTCGTGCGGATTTGATGTACTTGGACTTTGCTTAGACACTGCGGGTGATGAAATGATTATTCGTAAATCTGATCAGAAAGGTGTTCGGATTACTAAAATTGTTGGGGCTGACTTGCCTATGGAAACAGAGAGAAATGTTTCCGGAGTTGCTGCTTTAGCCATGTTAGAAGCCTTAGATGAATTGGATTTTGGTTTTGAAATTGAAATCTACAAGCATATCAAAGCCGGAAGCGGTATTGGAAGTAGTGCTGCAAGTTCTGCCGGAGCTGTTTTTGGAATCAATGAATTGTTAGGAAGACCTTTTTCCAGAAAAGACCTTGTGCAGTTTGCCATGCAGGGCGAGAAATTAGCCAGTGGAAATGCTCATGCTGACAACGTTGCTCCTGCCCTTTTAGGCGGCTTTACTTTGGTAAGAAGTTACAGTCCACTTGATATTGTCAGAATCGATAGCCCGGAAGAATTGTTTGCAACGGTAGTTCATCCACAGATTGAGTTGAAGACCTCTGATGCCCGCTCGGTTTTAAAACAAACGGTTTCCCTAAAAAGCGCCATCATGCAATGGGGAAATGTAGGCGGATTAATCGCAGGTTTATATACAAAAGATTACGATTTAATCGGTCGTTCGCTTCATGACGAAATCGTAGAGCCATTACGAAGCGTCCTTATTCCTGGTTTTGATCTAATCAAACAAACGGCTCTGGAAAATGGTGCCTTAGGCTCCGGAATATCAGGTTCCGGCCCTTCTATTTTTGCTTTAAGCCGCGGAAAAGAAACCGCTGATAAAATTGCAAAAGCAATGAGCGAAGTTTACGAAAAAATGAATTTACCGTATGAAATTCACGTTTCGAA
>JBDTNT010000020.1:0-2816 GCA_039933615.1 Flavobacterium sp.
TAAAGAACGTGCTTTTCAGGTTTCGGGAATCAGAACTGTTTATTGGTTACAGGATTTTCATAAAGTCCTGAACGAAATGATGACGTATGCTGATACGATGTACATTAATACAAACGAACATTATCGCGCTACTGTCGAAACAGAAACCCGCGAGGCCCGTTTTGTAAAATGGTGGAAAGAAAGATATCCGGCGCATCAGGTGGCAAAAAGCAACCCGATTCTGCAACGCATCCGCTCTGTAAAAGAAAGCGAAGAAATCGATTTGATTCAAAAGGCCTGTGATATTACCGAGAAAGGTTTCCGCAGACTGCTTCCGTTTGTAAAACCAAATGTTACGGAATACGAAATCGAAGCCGAATTGGTTCACGAATTTATCCGTAACCGTTCTAAAGGTTTTGCTTACACGCCAATTATCGCTTCGGGAAATAATGCGAATGTTTTGCATTACATCGAAAACAACCAACAATGTAAAGCCGGTGATTTAATTCTATTGGATGTTGCAGCAGAATATGCCAACTATTCAAGCGATATGACCCGAACAATTCCTGTTTCCGGAAAATTTTCAGACAGACAAAAAGCAGTTTATAATGCTGTTTTGAAAGTAAAAAACGAAGCTGCAAAAATGCTCATTCCCGGAACACTCTGGAAACAATATCATATAGAAGTGGGTAAATTCATGACTTCCGAACTACTTGGTTTAGGTTTAATCGACAAAGCCGATGTTCAGAATGAAAACCCGGAATGGCCTGCATACAAAAAATATTTCATGCACGGAACTTCCCATCACATGGGACTTGACACGCACGATTACGGCTTACTTCACGAACCAATGAAAGCCAATATGGTTTTCACCATAGAACCTGGAATCTACATTCCGGCAGAAGGTTTCGGAATTCGTCTGGAAGACAATGTTGTCATTCAGGAAAAAGGGGAGCCTTTTAACCTGATGCGTAATATTCCGATTGAAGTTGATGAAATTGAAAGCTTAATGAATTCATAAGCATTAAAATGAAAAAGATATTTCTATTTGCTTTTTTCCTCTTTCTTGGCAGAACTTCCGCTCAAACGGAAGGTTATGCAGTAAACAACGATTCCAGCAAAACGTATTACAAAACATTCGGAAAGGGCGAACCGCTTTTAATTATAAACGGCGGTCCGGGAATGAATAGTAATGGTTTTGAAGACATGGCCAAAACTCTGTCTGAAAATCAGGAAACGATTATTTACGACCAGAGAGGAACGGGAAAGTCAAAATTGGAAAAACTGAACGATAAGACTATATCAATGCGATTAATGGCTGATGATATGGAGTCCTTGCGAAAACACCTTAAAATCAAAAAATGGAATATCCTCGGGCATTCTTTTGGTGGAATGATGGCTTCTTATTATGCAACTGTCTATCCGGGCAGCATTGACAAATTAGTTTTGTCATCGTCCGGCGGTGTTGATCTGACTTTGCTCAAAACTGCCAATCTTATCGAAGCCGGATTAAATCAATCTCAAAAAGATTCTCTGAATTACTGGAATGATAAAATCGAAAAAGGCGATACTTCTTATAAAGCAAGAATCGGAAGAGGAAGAGCGATGGCTCCGGCGTATGTTTACAATCAGAAATATGCCCCGATAATTGCAGAAAGACTTACGCAAGGTAATTCAACCATAAATACCTTATTGTGGGGTGATATGCAAAAAATGAATTTTGACTGTAAAGCCAAATTGAAGAATTTCAAAAATCCGGTTTTGATTATTCAGGGGAGAGAAGATATTATCAGTAATGAGATTGGTGAAATTGCACACAAAACACTTCCCAACTCAAAATTGATTTTCCTGGAACATTCAAAACATTATGGCTGGCTGGATGCGAGGGAAAAGTTTTTCTCGGAAATAAATTCTTTTTTAAAATCATAAAAAACAAACGGCTTACAGAAATGCAAGCCGTTTTAATTTACTAACATTTTAAAATTAAAATCTTAATTTTATAATTAAAACAAACGTCTTGAAAACGCTATTATACAAAAACACTAAAATATCCTATACCGATTCAGGGAACGGAAATGCAATTGTATTCCTTCACGGTTTCCTTGAAAACAAAGAAATGTGGAATGATTATATTGCTCTTTTCTCCGATCAATATCGCATTATAGCAATTGATTTATTGGGACATGGCGAATCAGATTCTTTAGGTTATGTACACGAAATGGAAGATAATGCAGGTGTCGTTAATGAGGTTTTGGAACATTTAAAAATTGACAAAACAATTGTTTTAGGGCATTCCATGGGTGGTTATGCTGCTTTGGCTTTCGCAGAATTATATCCGGACAAGATTAAGAAATTGGTTTTATTAAACTCTACTTCAAAAGAAGACAGCGCAGAGAAAAAACTAAACCGTACCCGTGCTATTAAAGCCGTAAAGCAAAACTATGTAACTTTTGTAAGTCTGGCCATAGCCAATTTGTTTAGTGAAAACAACCGGACACGATTGGCCGATGAAATCGAGAAAGTAAAAGTTCAGGCATTAAAAACGCCTTTACAGGGAATTATAGCCTCTTTGGAAGGCATGAAAATCCGAAAAGACAGGGAAGCCTTTTTACGTCAAAATCTTTTTCCGGTTTTATTGGTATTAGGCAGGAAAGATCCGGTTTTGAACTATGAAGAGACAATAACACAAATTGAGGATACCACCACTGAACTTGTTTCTTTTGAAGACGGCCATATGAGCCACATTGAAAACAAGGAAGAATTAAAAATAATCTTATCTGATTTTTTTAAATAAATCAAAACTTATAAAAGCAAAAAAGGCTGTTCAAAAAATTTGA
>JBDTNT010000021.1:0-6420 GCA_039933615.1 Flavobacterium sp.
CGGCACCTTCGGGATCAGGAAAAACAACTATAGTAAGACATTTACTGGGGAAAGAAGATTTAAATTTAGAATTTTCGATCTCAGCGGCTTCTCGCGACCCTCGCGGAGAAGAAGAACACGGAAAAGATTATTATTTTATTTCGTTGGAAGAATTCAAAAAACACATTAAAGCAGAAGATTTCCTGGAATGGGAAGAAGTATACCGCGACAATTTTTACGGCACTTTAAAATCTGAAATTGAACGTATCTGGGCTTTGGGCAAGAATGTAATTTTTGACATTGATGTTGCCGGCGGATTACGTATCAAACATAAATTTCCGGAACAAACTCTGGCCGTTTTTGTTAAACCTCCAAGTGTTGATGAACTAAAACGCAGATTGAAAGAGCGCTCCACCGAAAGTGATGATAAAATCAATATGCGAATTGCGAAAGCTTCTGTAGAACTGGCTACTGCTCCACAATTTGACGTGATTATCAAAAACTATGATTTACCAATAGCTTTAGAAGAAGCACATCAATTGGTTAAGGATTTTGTAAATAAATAAATTCAAAGATTGAAAAATTAAGAAATCAATTCAATTTTTAAATCTTTAAATTAGATTCATGAAAATAGGTCTTTATTTCGGAACTTATAATCCCATTCATGTTGGTCATTTGATTATTGCCAATCACATGGCAGAATTTGCCGATTTAGATCAGATTTGGATGGTGGTTACGCCACACAATCCATTAAAGAAAAAATCGACACTGCTAGACGATCATCAGCGTTTGGAAATGGTGTATCTGGCAACAGAAAATTTCCCGAAGATAAAACCTTCTGATATTGAGTTTAAGCTTCCACAGCCGAATTATACTGTAAATACATTAGTTCATTTACATGAAAAATATCCAAACAATCAATTTTCGCTGATTATGGGTGAAGACAACCTGAAGACACTTCATAAATGGAAAAATTACGAAGTCCTGTTAGATAATTATGAAATTTACGTATATCCCAGAATATCTGCCGAAGAGGAAAATATGGAGCTAAAATCGCATCCGAAAATACATATTATTGATGCACCGATTGTAGAGATTTCTTCGACTTTTATCCGAAACAATATTAAGGAAGGAAAAAATGTTCAGCCTCTTTTACCTGCAAAAGTTTGGGAATATATCGATCACAACAATTTCTATAAGAAGTAAAATCATATCAAATAAAAAAGCCTGAATGCAATCACATTCAGGCTTTCTCTTTTAAGCTATTACAAACTCTTTTTTGACATTATTTCTGATTTCAGCGAGCGATTGGTCGATTAATAGTTTTCCATCTCTGAAAACCTCTTTAAGTTCCCCTTTTTGCTCTTCCTCCCATGAAACGTTATCCGTTAAGTGATACACTCCATCGACTAAATCAATTTTCATCAATCCTTTGGCTGATTTTTTGGTTCCGTCATCTGTAATCGGGTCTTTGAAAATGGCTCTGCCTTCTCCGTTTACTTCACCGTAAGTGGCTTTCATTGCGAATCCAAAAGTATCTCTTGTGTTGTATTGGTACGTGAATGAACCAATTCCAAGGACTACGTTGGTTGATGCAAATCCTTTCAATTTTAATTTTTCGCAGATTTGAGTAGCTCTGGCAACCGTAATACTGTCTCCGTAAATTGCTCCAATCTGTGGAACCAATTCTTTAAATCCTTTGTCATTTGTACTTCCGCCAAAAACATCCCAAAGCAATTCGATTACACCTTTCTTTTCCTGCTCCGTTTTACCATTTGGGTTTCCGCAGATAATATCTACCGGATCACCACTGTCAGGACGAATTACAACTTTACCTTCTCTTGAAACTATTTCTTCTTTTAGTCTCGGCAGGTAATCGGTTAATACTTTCCATAAATCCCAGGTATCAGAAACGATAGAAACGATTCCTTTTGGATACACTTCAGAAATTAATCTCTTGAAAGTTTCATATTCCCCTTCTGTTGTTCCCATGCACATTACAGAATGCTCTGTAGCCGCAACTGATCCCGCAATTAATTCAACATCTGAATTTGCTTTATAATATTCTTCCAGAAAATCAATCGCCGGAATGGTATCAGATCCTGTAAAACTTAATAAATGTCCTGCAGAAGAAGTAATTGCCGCTTCAATGCCCCCCATTCCTCTCATGGAAAAATCATGTCCCTGCCAATCTACAAATTCCGGAACTGATGACGTTTCCTGAGCATATTTATCAAGTACAATTCTGTATTGTTTCGCAATTGTAGCAGAGTTACAAGGCAGCCAGACTACAGCAGAAAGCAACGTTTCGAAATAATTGGTCAGCCAGAAAAATTCCGGAAGTGTATTGAACATCGTAAACATTGGTACACGAATCGGCACACTTGTACCTTCCGGCAATGCTTTAAAAACCATCGGAATATATCCTAAGTCATGTAAATCCTCGATATGTTTGGTTCCAACCAGGTTTTCGCCTAAATAATTATTGATTCTTCTGGCGTATTTTTTTACTACTTCCTCTTTGGGCTGTTTAAAAAAATACTGTTCAAAATCCTGAATGATATATTTTTTAATGAAATACTGCAATCCGAAAAATACAACTTCGTCAACACCTTCAATTCTTGATTTTCTTGGCGTCCAGTTAGAATATACTAATGTCGTTCCTGTTGGATATTGTCTTCTGTGGTCTACTTTGTAACCGTCTGTTAATAATAATGGATTCATAATTTATTATAAAGTTAGTTTCTTTGTTCGTTTTGATCCAAAACATAAGCTTTGGTAAATGTATTTTTTATTTTAACTAAATGAAATAAGTCTTTGAAAATCTTTTGAAAATGGAGAATAAGATCCGTAAATAACATTAAATTTTGTTTTCAGTTTTTCAGGCTTAAACTTCTCCTCTGTCTGATCTAAACAAGTAACGACCAGATTTTTTTTGTCTGAAAAAACATAAGCGGCATCCAGTTGCAAAGCATAATTTAGTAGGTCATAATCCAAATCCCCAAACCTAAGTTCTTTTTGATAGTCATTAAAAACACAGGTTTCTTCTTCGTTATTTTTTAATTCAATCTCTTTTTCATTACTCATCCAGCCACTTCCGTGGCGAGTTGCATAATTTCTTGTGACATAGAACATTTCAATATCTTCAACATTTAAAACCTTGCAAATTTCAACAGCATTTTTTGAAGTTGTATTTGCATATGTCACATTCGGAAATACACCATGGTCCATATCCAGTAAAATACCCTGACTGCCTTCGAAAATTAGATTATTAAATGAATTCAGATAACTGTAATCGCTTATTTTCCAATCTATAGTATCTATTGCTTCCAGAAAATCATCAAGTGACTGCTCTAATTGACTTTCATTCATAATACCATAGTAGTAAGCAATTCCTTTTAATTTTTCGATGAGCATTTGCCTTGGCGCAATCAAATCAATAGCGAATAGCTTGTACGGGGTTTCGTGTCTCTTCATGGTCGCCCCAACACCTTTGCCACAAGTCCCGTGTTCTAAGTTTTTAGCATTTTTTCTATTCTGCCAAACATCAAACGGTGTTGTGATTTTTGCTAATGGATGAATGTGCAGTTCAACATTTCCTCCTTTTTCTTTTAATTCTTCTCTTTCATTCAACAAAAAGATCGGATGAATGGTGCAATGTTCACTAAAATAAGAAGGCAAACCGCGAAGTGCCCCACTGCCAAAACTGGAATGAACATGTTTTTTATCATCGATCATTACGGTATGTGCCGCCTGCTGTCCTCCTGAAAACCGAATAATTATAGACTCCGGATTTTGTTGTGACAGAAAATCTGTAGTAATCCCTTTTCCTTCATCACCAAATCCAAGGCCTATAACTATTTGTGCTTTTTTCATTTTTTAAAGCATTTGAATATTATCCAATCCTCCTAAATCTACCGATCCGGAAGCCCCACTTTTGTATTTATCGCAGATAATTCCCTTAATAACATTCGGAATTTCTTTGTGATCTGCGATAGATAAGCAGTTTTGTCCTAACAATTCTTTCCAGGCCACATCTGCTCTTACAGCCTGATCTGAATGCAAAACGCTGATATGATATACATCATACTGTTTTTTGGCTTCTTCCAAAAGTTCTTTAGCGGTATAAGTATGTTGTCCGGCGCCCATGATTTCCTTAATTGCCGATGCAGGCAGTACTTCTAAATTAGGTTCATCACCAACGGTAAACAGCAATCCTTTTTGATTCCTTTTTTCGAATGCATCCGTTTTAGTATGAAAAGCGGCAAAATACCACGCCAAAAGATAGCTTTCCCCTGCATTTCCTCCTCCTCCGCCTTCAATGTAAGTTCGGGTCAGCCACATATCCAATTCTTCATCTCCGGATTCAAATTGCCCAATCTGTAACGGATAGCCATCACATTCGTGATCTCCAATTCCCAGGAATAAAAGAGCAGGATCCGGAACACCACCCTGGATAATTCCGCCCATTAGTTTTGGCAGACCTTCCTTAATCAGCTCATGTGGGATATGTCCCATACTTCCCGTGACATCCAGTCCTAAAATAATTGGAACTGAATTAGGGTGAACAGCTGAATCCCTGGCTTCCCTAAAAGTAACCCCATTAGGATTCATAGATTCGTGTGCCATTCTTTTTGCATTCTGCGTAAAAATTTCACTTGCAGATTTTGACCCATATCCTACTTCTTTTGCTCTGCTTGAACGAGCATCCATGTCATATCTTGTACCTCCCATAATTAAAATGTTTTACCAAATAAATATTCGAATCTCTTTTTTGCTACTTCCAACTGAATATTTAGATTCCTGATTGTTAATGATAATTCCATATCTTTCTGAACAAAAGCTTCCGGCTGAAAATCGGCAAATGTCAAACTGTTTTTATCCAGGGGACTAATATCTATAAGACCTTCCTGTTCTCTTTCGAGTCTTTTTATTTTTAGTTCAATATCTTCAACCCTGCGTCTGTATATTAGTTCCGAATCCTCTCCAATTGTCTTTGCCCTGTCTTCCCTAATCTGATCATTATTTCTTTTTAATGACTCAATAAATCTTGGTTTTAATTCGTCTTCCATGTTTTTAAATTTAATTCTGTTGTGTTAAATTCTAATACTCTTATTGAAAATTATAATCCAAATTAGCTCGAAAATCCGCTGAGAGTCAATTTGGACATTTTAATTTCTTCCTTTCTCGTCTGGATATAATTCCTTTACGATATCGCTTTGGTAAACTTTTTTGGTATCAATATCAATACCCGATAATTTACCATAAAATCCGGCACCTGTGTCTATATTCCAAACATTACAACCTTGCATAGGAAGATCAACTCCATAATTTAAAGTTGGTGTATGACCAATATAAATCTCTTTGAAAAGCAATAATCTCTTTGGGTAACTAAGCGAATCTTTCTCAATTCGTCTGTCCATTGTCAAGGCCATTTCCCATAAGGTTCTGTCCCAGGAATAATTAGTTGAATAATGTTCCTTTTCCGGCCCGTGCATTGACGAAAAACCGGCATGAATAAATAATCTGTTTTGTTCGTCGATATGATAGTTTTCCATATTCTTAAAAAACAGCAAATGATTCTGTTTTTGCTCTAAAGAATAACTTTCATAACTTTTTATGGTCCCTGCACCGCCATGCTTTGCCCAAACGGTGTCTATATTTTCTGTTTCCAGCCAGTCTTCACACCAAATATCATGATTGCCTTTTATGAAAATACAATTGTACTTTTTGCCTAAGTCGATAAGATAATCAATAACATGGGCCGATTCACTCCATCCATCCACATAATCTCCTAAAAAAATCAAATTGTCGTTTGGTGTAACTTCAACTCTTTCCAGAATCTGAAGCACTGCTCTTAATCCTCCGTGAATATCTCCTATCACTAAAGTCCTTTTCATAACTTAAAATGAATGTATTTTACCGGGACTTCATCCGTCAACCAAACCTCATTTTCCGAAAGATAAAATTTGAATCCAGCGTCGTGCATCATTTTTGCCTTTACGGTCAGGATAATTGGTTTACCTCTTCTTCCTCCAACTTTAATCGCCGTTTCTTTGTCTTTACTCAGGTGAACATGCTGTCGGTTCATTTTCTGCAGGCCTTTTTCTTTAATACTATAGATACTGGCTGCTGTAGTTCCATGATATAAATAATCGAATGGTTCAGTTTCTTTCAGATTTAATTCAACAGAAATAGAATGTCCCTGACTGGCTCTTATTTTAGATTTATCTGCATTGAAAGCGAAACGTTTTTTATCATTAGTCTCCACTACAACATTCAGTAAATCTAAGTCTAACAGCTTTTTATGTTTAGTGCACTGCGTTATCAATTCATCAACATTCGCCCAGCCGTTTTCGTCCAATTTTAAATCAATGGTTTCCGGTGAATGCCTAAGGACAAGACTTAAGAATTTGCTTGTTGATTTTATATCTTTTTCGT
>JBDTNT010000022.1:0-3638 GCA_039933615.1 Flavobacterium sp.
CCAATATCGTAAGGATGAATTCCATCTATATTAAACGAAACTACAGAAGCTTTATTCTTTCCTGTCCCGTAAATTTTCAGGCCTTCAATTTCTAATAAACGTTTTGTGGCGTGTGCCAATAATTCTTCTTCTTGTTTTTGAATGTTGTCAAAACCAATATTATTCAAATAATCAATTGCAGTTCCCAATACAATTCCACCGGCAATATTGGGCGTTCCGGCCTCAAATTTATGAGGTAAATCGGCATAAGTAGTTTTCTCGAAAGTAACTTCTTTGATCATTTCACCACCACCTTGATATGGAGGAAGTTTATTAAGCCACTCTTCTTTTCCGTATAAAATACCGGTTCCGGTCGGGCCGCACATTTTATGACCAGAAAAAGCATAAAAATCACAATCTAAATCCTGAACATCCGGTTTTAAATGTGGAACTGCCTGTGCGCCATCAATTAAAACAGCAGCGTCGACAGCATGTGCTTTTTCAATAATATATTTGATTGGATTGATGATTCCCAAAGCGTTAGAAATATGGTTTACAGTAACCACCTTAGTCTTTTCAGAAAGCAGCGCCTCAAAAGCGTCCATAATCAGTTCTCCATCTTCATTCATTGGAATAACTCTCAATACAGCTCCGGTTTTTTCACATAACATTTGCCAGGGCACAATATTACTGTGATGTTCCAAAGACGAAACAATTACTTCGTCACCGGGTTTTAAAATAGAAGCAAATCCATTTGTCACGAGGTTGATTCCGTGCGTTGTGCCTGAAGTAAAAAGTACTTCGTGTGCGAATTTAGCATTAATATGTTGTTGAACTTTGCCACGTGAAATCTCGTAAGCATCAGTAGCTAATTGACTTAAAGTATGAACGCCGCGATGAATGTTGGCATTTATTTCCTGATAATATTTCGCAATAGCATCTATCACAATTTGTGGTTTTTGTGAAGTTGCACCGTTGTCGAAATATACTAAGGGTTTTCCATTTACAGTTTGTGAAAGTATCGGAAATTCAGCTCTTATTTTTTGAATATCTAGCATGTCTTATTTAGAAAAAATCTATTTACAAAAGTACTAAAACTAAATTGTTTTATACGGCTATTCTATAATTTCCTTTTATAATGCCATCGATGCAAGTCCGAAATGTTGATTCCGTCGTATTTATTTTGGTTTTCTGAATTTTCTGAATTCTATTTCTAAATTAGGTTGTAAAAACGTGAGTATAAATTAATTATATTGCATTAAAAATATCTGAAAAAATCATGAAAAAAATCCTTAAGCTTTTTGTACTTGTTTTAGTTGTAGTTCTTTTATATTTTGGATTTACGACTTATCCTAAACTGGATCTCATTTCAGGATTCTCTGCTAAGAGTGTAGCATCCGGACATTTTTTGGATAATCGACCTTTGGATTTAATTCAAAAAACAGACAATGATATCAAGCTGATAGATTTGGCAACGAATTCTATTGACGAAGCCGGAAAGTTTGCAACATCTAATGTGTACGGGTTAAAAGAGCGTAAAGCAATTTATCGTGAAGGTCTGGGTGCCATTTTAATTAATGATGATTTTGATGTTTCGAAACCTTATTTAGTACCTAAGAGAACAAGGGTAGAAAATAATTTAGCTTTTCCATATGGGAATAAGGAAGCAAAAGATACTGTGTTTGCCAACGTTGATTACAGTAAATTGAAAAATGCTGTTGACAATTCCTTTGATAAAACAGGAGGGAAGAAAAAAAGAACGCGTGCTGTGGTGGTTTTATATAAAGACAAACTTATCGCCGAAAAATACGATACAGGTTTTACAAAAGACAGTAAAATTCTGGGCTGGTCAATGACAAAAAGTATTACGAGTTCTGCTTTTGGAGTGCTCGCCAAACAGGGAAAAATCGATATCTATAAACCGGCTCCAATTGCGGAATGGAAAAATGATGAACGTAAAAATATTACGATTAATGATTTATTGCACATGAATTCCGGTTTGGAGTGGGAAGAGAATTATACCAAAATCTGCGATGCGACAAAAATGCTTTTTCAGGCGGAAGATATGGGAAAAGTACAAATGGATAAACCAGCGCAGTTTAAACCGGACACCCATTGGTATTATTCTTCAGGAACAACAAATTTATTGTCCAGAATTTTAAGAAGTCAATTTAAAACACAACAAGAATATCTTGATTTCTGGTATAGTGCAGTAATTGATAAAATCGGAATGAATTCTATGATTGTAGAGCAGGATATGTCTGGTACTTTTGTCGGTTCCTCTTATGGCTGGGCAACACCTCGTGACTGGTCTAAATTTGGACTATTATACCTTCATAAAGGAAACTGGAACGGTGAACAGATTCTGGATGAAAGCTGGGTAAAATATACAGCAACACCAACCAATACTTCAGATGGAAAATATGGTGCGCAATTTTGGCTGAATGCCGGAGGGAAATTCCCGGATGTGCCTCGTGATATGTATTACTGCAGTGGATACCAAGGGCAAATGGTTGCGATAATTCCATCGCTTGATATGGTCATTGTGAGAATGGGAGTGAGAGAAGAAGAACCGGGATTTGATTTTAATGGGTTTTTGAAAGGGATAATTGGTAGCTTGAAGAAATAAAAAAACCCGACAGGTTTTTAAAACCTGTCGGGTTAACATTTATAAGTATAAATTTTTTACAAATCGAATCCTAAATTCACGCCTAATTTCATGGCAATGATTTTAGTGATACGTTGTTTTAGTTCTGGTATTTTTATGCTTTCGATGACAGCATTTGAGAAAGCATACATCAATAAAGCTTTTGCTTCTTTTTTTGGAATTCCGCGTGACTGCATGTAGAACATTGCTGTTTCATCAAGTTGGCCAACAGTACATCCGTGGGAACATTTTACGTCATCAGCAAAAATTTCCAATTGTGGTTTTGCATTGATTGTCGCTTTGTCACTCAATAAAATATTATTGCTTTTTTGGAAAGCATTAGTTTTTTGAGCTTCTTTCTCCACGTAAACTTTTCCGTTAAAAACGCCTGTAGAACGATCAGAAAAAATTCCTTTATAATCCTGGAAACTTTCACAATTTGGCGTTGCGTGATTTACCAGGGTATAATGATCCACGTGTTGTTTTTCACCTATAATAGTAATCCCGTTTAAGGTACTTGTCAATCTTTCTCCGAAGTGATAGAAATTCAAATTGTTACGAGTCAGATTTCCTCCGAAAGAGAAAGTATGAACGTATACATGGCTTTCCTGTTGTTGTGAAACATAAGTATTGTCTACCAGGTTCGCTTCACTATTATCATTTTGAATTTTATAATAATCAACAATTGCGCGTTTTTGAGCAAAAATCTCTGTCACTGAATTTGTTAAAACAGGATTTTCATTCAGACTTTGGTGACGCTCGATAATTTGAACATGTGAATTCTCTCCAACAATAATCAGATTTCTGGGCTGAACCATAAGTGCAGCTTCACTTCCCGTAGAGAAATACATCACTTCGATTGGTTTGTCCGCTACTTTTTTCTGTGGGATATTAATGAAAGCGCCTTCCATCGCAAAAGCCGTATTCAACGAAGTCAAACTGTCGTCTTTACTTGCGATTTGATTGAAATACGTATCAATAATCATTTTATATTTTGGTTTGGTCAATGCCG
>JBDTNT010000023.1:0-2292 GCA_039933615.1 Flavobacterium sp.
AAAAAAAAATAAAATGTCAGTAGCAAAAAAAGATTATAAAAGAATCACAACAAAGTCATTAATCGAAATGAAAAGCAACGGAGAAAAAATCTCAATGCTTACCGCTTATGATTATACAATGGCAAAAATTGTTGATACCGCAGGAGTCGATGTGATTTTAGTCGGTGATTCAGCCTCAAATGTTATGGCAGGTCACGAAACGACTTTGCCTATCACATTAGACCAAATGATTTACCATGCTTCTTCTGTAGTACGCGCTATCGAAAGAGCCTTGGTTGTAGTTGACTTACCTTTTGGAAGTTACCAGTCTGACCCAAAAGAGGCTTTACGTTCAGCAATCAGAATCATGAAAGAAAGTGGTGGTCATGCCGTGAAACTTGAAGGAGGAAAAGAAATTAAAGAATCTATCAAAAAAATACTAAATGCAGGTATTCCGGTAATGGGACACTTGGGTTTAACACCACAGTCTATTTACAAATTCGGAACCTACAGCGTTCGCGCTAAAGAGGAAGATGAAGCAGATAAATTAATCGAAGATGCCAAAATGCTGGAGAAAATTGGTTGTTTCGGTGTAGTTCTTGAAAAAATTCCTGCACATCTTGCTGAAAAAGTTGCCAAAAGCATTTCAATTCCTGTAATCGGAATCGGAGCCGGTGGCGGTGTTGACGGACAGGTATTGGTTATTCATGACATGTTAGGAATGAATAATGAATTCAGCCCGCGTTTCTTAAGACGTTATCTGGACTTATATCATGAAATGACTTCTGCAATAGGTCAATACGTAACCGATGTAAAATCCAGTGATTTCCCGAACGAGAAAGAGCAATATTAAGTTTTTTGGGGGGGCTTCTAAGTTTATTAAGAAGGTGCAAAGGTTCAAAGTCACAGAGGTTCTGAGGTTACCCAAAAATTGAATAGCCTCCTGATTTAGCCGGAGGGATTAATAATAAATTCAAAAAAAATGGCTTTAGCCGAATTCTTTTAAATCTAAAATCTAAAATTCCAACATTCTCTAATGAAAATTCTTTCCGACAAAAACAATCTCCAGATCCTGCATGAAGACAACCACATTATTGTGGTCAATAAACGTGTTGGGGATATTGTACAAGGTGATAAAACCGGTGACAAACCATTATCCGATGTTGTTAAAGAATACATTAAAGACAAATACAATAAACCTGGTGATGTATTCCTGGGCGTAATCCATCGTTTGGACAGACCCACGACCGGAATTGTTGTTTTTGCCAGAACCAGCAAAGCATTGACGCGAATGAACGAAATGTTCAGCAATCGCGAAACACAAAAAACATATTGGGCAGTTGTTAAAAACAAACCTGTTGAAACAACTGCCAAATTGGTTCATTTTTTAAAGAGAAATGAAAAAAACAATACTTCAAAAGCCCATTTAAAAGAAGTTCCGGACAGTAAAATGGCCAGTTTGGACTATACTGTTTTTAAAGAACTCCAGAATTATGTGGCTTTAGAAATCAATCTTCATACCGGCCGTCATCATCAGATCCGTGCACAACTGGCTGCAATCGGATCACCGATAAAAGGCGATTTAAAATATGGATTTGACCGAAGTAATCCTGACGGAGGCATTCACTTACATGCCCGAAAATTAGTTTTCGTGCATCCTGTTTCTAAAGAAAATATTATAATCACCGCTCCGACACCGGATGAAACGATCTGGAATGCACTATGATTTTATGATTAAATTGTTATTTTTTTAAATTTTATAATTTAACTTGCAAAGTCAAAAAATCAAGTTAATCATAAAATGGACTACAAAAACGACATCGGATACAGAAAAGAAACGCTAAAGAAGTTATTGTATAACATTCAGAAAAGCGAGGATTTAATTGTAAAAGCTTTATACGATGATTTTAAAAAACCCGAATTTGAAGCTGTTTTAACTGAAACCAATTATGTTATTTCAGAATTGAAAGACACGATTAAAAATATTCATAACTGGGCAAAACCAAAACGCGTTTTTCCATCACTTCTTAATTTTCCTTCCTCCGATTATATTTACAAAGAACCTTACGGAAACGTTTTGGTAATTGCTCCTTGGAATTATCCTTTTCAGCTTGCCTTGTGTCCTTTAATTTCTGCTGTTGCAGCAGGAAACAGAGTTATTTTAAAACCATCGGAACTTACGCCGCATACATCGGCAATCATTACTAAGATCATTCAGAAAACTTTTCACGTCAACCATGTGGAAGTTATTGAAGGCGGTGTCGAAGTTTCCAATAAATTACTGGCACAACGCTGGGATTATATTTTCTTTAC
>JBDTNT010000024.1:0-27111 GCA_039933615.1 Flavobacterium sp.
TTTGGGATTGTGTTTTTATCGTATTCTGATAAATTTTTATTTTCGGTAGCCATCTGTGTATTTTAGATTTTAGAGTATAAATTTCAGATTGCTAAAATACGAATCTAAAATCTAAATATGAACTCTGCAATTAAAATTATTGTGCTAATCCAATCAATACATCAACAGAAGCGGCTTCCGGAGTTGCATCGAAGTTTTCTTTAATATCTGTAAAATATTTCAAAGCATCTTCTTTCTGACCTAAAGCTAAAGCAGTTTTACCGGCTTTAAGCAAGAAACGAGGCGTTGTAAAATCATTTTTATTAGATTCAGCAGCTTTTACATAATAGTCCAAAGCTTCTTTTTGTTGGTTTTTCTGAGAGTAAGCATCTCCGATTGCACCTTTTGCCAAAGCACTTAAGATCAAATCCTCAGATTTAAAGTTTCCTAAGTATTTGATTGCATCATCAAATTTACCCGTATTCAAATACGCCATACCAGCATAGTAATTTGCTAAGTTTCCAGCATCAGTTCCAGAATATTCATCCGCAATTTTTATGAATCCGAATTTACCTTCAGAACCATTTAATGCCAATTTATATAAGGAATCACTCGCTACACCATCAGTTGCTTTTTGGAAATTTTGCTGTGCAACAAACATTTCGTTTGCAGCCTCGTCCTGTTTTGGAGCTTCGATAAATTTTTGGTAAGCCAAATATCCAATAGTCGCAACCGCAATACCGGCAACTAAACCAATAATGATTTTTTGATTTTTAGCAACCCAATCCTCAGTTCTTGAAGCAGTTTCATCTAATTTAGAAAAAACGTCAGCTGTAGTACTGTTTTTTCCATCAAGAATTACTTGTTGTTCTTCATTCACAACCTCCTCTTTAACTTCCTTTTCCTTTGGTGCTTTATATCCTCTTTTATTGTAAGTAGCCATTTAAAATTAATTTAGTGAACGGCAAAAATAAAATTTTTATTGAAACCGACGTAAAAAAAATCGATTTTCTCACTATTTTAAAAAAAATAATTCAAACGATCGTAACTCCTTTTGCTTCAGCGGCAAAATATTTCATCCTGAAAAGCTTGAAAAGCCTTTTATATCGATAATTTTCGATAATTTGCACCCTCAAATTTTTGCTGTCCAAAAACATCAGATTTTATCCTTAGAGTCCCTTAAAAAATGCATTTAAACAAGATTTCTTTATTCAATTATAAAAATTTCTCCGAAGTTAGCTTTGATTTCGACGACAAGATCAACTGTTTTGTTGGAAAAAACGGAATTGGAAAGACAAATGTGCTTGATGCAATCTATCATTTAGCATACGGAAAAAGCTATTTTAATCCATTAGCGGTTCAAAATATCAAACACGGAGAGGAGTTTTTTGTCATTGATGCCGAGTTAGAAAAAAATGACAGAACAGAACAGATTGTCTGCAGCCTAAAAAAAGGACAAAAAAAAATCCTAAAGAGAAATGGCAAAGCTTACGATAAATTCTCGGACCATATCGGATTTATTCCGCTTGTAATTATTTCGCCGGCCGATCGCGATTTGATTGTCGAAGGAAGCGAGACACGCCGTAAATTTATGGATAGTGTCATTTCACAATTGGACAATACCTACCTTCATCAGCTTATTCAGTATCAGAAAATAATTCTGCAGCGAAATGCCCTTCTGAAGTATTTTGCTTTGAATCATGTTTTTGAAAACGATACCTTATCTATATATAACGAACAACTGGATGCTTTTGGAAAGTCTATTTTTGAAAAAAGAAAAGATTTCCTGGAAGAATTCATACCTATATTCAATAAGCACCATCAGGCCATAACCGGTTCTGAAGAATCTGTGCAATTGGTTTATGAAAGTCATTTATTCGAAAAAGACCTACTGACTCTTTTACAGGAAACCATTAATAAGGACCGTGCTCTGCATTATACAAGCACAGGAATTCATAAAGATGATTTGTCTTTTGAAATTGATTCCCATCCTATAAAGAAATTCGGTTCGCAGGGCCAGCAAAAGTCCTTTTTGATTGCCTTGAAATTAGCCCAATTTGAATTTCTGAAAAAACAAAGCGGCGTAAAGCCTCTTTTGCTTTTTGATGATATTTTTGACAAATTAGACGAAAGCAGGGTGGCTAAAATTGTCGAAATGGTGAACAGCGAAACTTTTGGCCAGCTTTTTATTTCCGATACACATGCGGAACGTACCGAAACGATTGTAAAATCGACACATCAGAGTTATAAGATGTTTAATTTATGATTTCATTCCGAATACAAAATTGAAAAATCGTTAATTTAGCGAACCAACACTTTAAAAAAAACAACTGCAATACTATAAAGATTATGCTAACGAAAGAATCATTGCAATTTTTAGACGATTTAAAAGCCAACAATAACAGAGATTGGTTTCAGGAAAACAAAAAAAGATATGAGGTTTTCAAAAAAGATTATCACCAGCTAGTGAGCGATTTTCTGGATGTTATGAAACCACTTGATCCTTCGTTAGAATTACTGGAAGTTAAAAACTGCACCTTCAGAATCAATCGTGACATTCGATTCTCCAAAGATAAATCTCCCTATAAAGCGCATTTGGGTGTTTGGATGTCCGGCGGAACGAAAGGTTTAAACCGCGCCGGATATTACGTACACATTGAAAAAGGCGCCAGTTTTATTGCCGGCGGATTTTATTCTCCTGAATCTGATGACTTGAAAAAAGTCCGTAAAGAAATAGCTTTCTTCCATGATGATTTAGAAGAAATTTTAGGGGATAAAAATTTCAAAAAAGAATTTGGAAGTTTAGATATAAACGAAAACAATTCACTTAAAAGCATGCCACGCGGTTATGAAAAAGACCATCCTGCAATCGAATTTTTAAAATTAAAAAGTTTTACGGCAACGCAAAAATATGACAGTAAAGAAGTGACTCAAAAAGACTTCGTTAGCAAAATGAGCCAAAAACTGATTGCTTTAAAACCATTAAATGAATTCATAAATCGTGCTTTAAACACGGATGAATTTTAAATTCATTAAAAATTTACGTCCCGGGTTTCACAAATTTCAACTAGTTGATTTGTGAAATTCGCGGCAAAAAAAATTAAGTGACCAAATGAAAAGAAAAATACTTTTTCTTGGCGAATCCTATCGCGCCGATGCCATTACCTGGATGAAAGGGCTAAAGGAATTTGGCGATTTTGAGATTTGTACCTGGGAACTTAAAACTCCAAATAACACCAAACTCAACCGTTTTAAGCGCATAACTGAATACTTCTTCTCTCCTGTCGCTATCCGAAAAATCATCCGAAAAGAAAAACCAGACATGGTCATTGCTGAGAGAACAACCAGTTATGGTTTTCTGGCTGCTTTATCCGGTGCTAAAACTATTGCCATTGCACAACAAGGAAGAACCGATTTATGGCCGGAAGGTTCTGTTTTATTACCATTCAAGAAATTTATTCAGAAATATGCTTTCAAAAAGGCACATTTAATCCATGCCTGGGGACCTGTCATGACCATTTCGATGAAGGAAATTGGCGTTGACATGAGTAAAGTTCTGGTTGTGCCTAAAGGAATTGACTTTTCGCTTTTTACCCCATCAATTTCAAATGCTTCGAAAATAGAGGCTATTGTAACGCGTTCTTTACAACCGGAATACAGACATGACTCTATTTTAAAAGCTTTTTCAATTTTGAATGAAAAAGAAATTGATTTTTCACTGACTATTGTTGGTGACGGAACTCGTTTGAATTTTTTGAAAGATTTAGCAAAAGAATTACAAATTGACGATAAAGTGATTTTTACGGGTAGAATTCCAAATACGGAACTTCCAAAATTATTACAACAATCCAATTTTTACATCAGCATGCCTGTAACCGAAGGTGTTTCTGCGTCTTTATTTGAAGCGATGGCCTGTAATTGTTATCCCGTAGTTTCTGATATCCCCGGAAATCAGAGCTGGATAAAACATCGACAAAACGGACAATTAATAGCAATCGATAATATAGAAATGCTGGCGAACGAATTAATCTGGTCTTTTGAAAATCAGGAATCCCGAAATGAGGCCATAATCCAGAATCGAAAGTTTGTGGAAGAAAATGCAAATTACAACATCAATATGAAGATTATTGCTGATAAGTACCATGAATTATTGGACTTGCGGAATAAATAATAATTAACCTCAAGGTTAAATCTCAAATTCGATATTTCCTCAAAATTCATCTCAAATAAATTATAATCCTTACTTTTGAACCCAGAATCAATTCGTCAAAAAAGCCTTTTATTTATGGAAATCCAATCCAATTTTTCTTTAAAAAAACACAACACTTTTGGTATTGAAGCCAAAGCAAAACAGTTTGTAGCCGTTCATTCAACAGCCGAATTGAAAACCATTTTAGAGGAAAATAAAAACCAGCAAAAATTTATTTTAGGTGGCGGAAGTAATATGCTTCTAACAAAAGACATTGATGCTTTGGTAATTCATATTGACTTAAAAGGCAAAAAAATTATCGAAGAAAACGATGATTTTGTCTGGGTTGAAAGCCAGGCAGGAGAAACCTGGCATGACTTTGTTCTTTGGACAATCGATAATAATTTTGGAGGCTTAGAAAATATGTCACTAATTCCGGGAAATGTCGGCACCACTCCAGTTCAGAATATTGGTGCCTACGGAACCGAAATCAAAGACACTTTTGTTTCCTGCGAAGCGATGAATATTGAATCTCAGGAAATTAAAACGTTCACCAATACGGAATGCAATTTTGGCTACCGTGAAAGCATTTTTAAACACGATGTTAAAGACCAGTATATTATTACATCTGTAGTTTACAAACTGACAAAACGCAATCATAAAATCAACACTTCATACGGAGATATTTTGGCTGAATTATCTAAAAATAATATTACTGTCCCTACCCTAAAAGAAGTCAGTAATGCTGTGATTACCATCAGACAAAGCAAATTACCGGATCCTAAAGAATTAGGAAACAGCGGAAGCTTCTTTAAAAATCCGATTTTATTGAAATCTGATTTTGAGAAAATCCATCAAAAATTTCCGGAAATGAAATATTATGAAGTTTCAGAAACGGAAGTAAAAGTGCCTGCCGGATGGCTGATTGAGCAAGCCGGTTTTAAAGGAAAGCGTTTTGGCGATGCCGGAGTTCATAAAAATCAGGCTTTGGTTTTGGTGAATTACGGAAATGCGACCGGACAGGAAATTTTAGCGGTTTCAAAAGAAGTCCAGGATACGGTTTTCAAGACTTTCGGCATTCATATCGAGGCTGAAGTAAATGTAATTTAGAAAATACTTTCAAAAATTTAATTTCTAAATGAAGAAACTTAACATAAAGATTCTATTAATTCAGTTAACAGGAATGATATTCTTCGTTAATGGCGTTATGCAACTCCGATTTTATACTGTGGCTGAAAAGATTTTTTTTGCAAAAAACAATCTTCAATATCAAAATTCTGAACACTGGTATGAATTTTTCCCAACAAAAGAAGACGGTTTTAATTTTTGGCCTACTGTTTATATCTGGATTTTTTTCGCTTTAATATTTGGAATCTTATTCGTTTCCTTCCTGAACTGGAAAAACAAACTTTCCCCTCTAAACACGATTATAGTTACAATAGTAATGTACATTATTTTAAGGCTGAAACTTTTCAGAAAAGAAATAATATCTCAATTTTTCAACCCGATCAGAACTGTATTTTCTGATGATTTTGGCACGCAATGTTTAATTGAAGGAATTACTTTTACTTGTATTGGCATTCTTATTTTATACTTAAGTACGAATCTTAAAATTTTGAATTTAAAGAAAACCGAAACTCAAATTTAAAATAATGTCCGGAAATCTTTCAATAAAGACAGCAAATCCAAAAGATGAAAAAGTACAGGCAATCATAGAAGAATTGTCGGAAAATCTTTATCTTCGTTTTGGAAGCGATGGGAAAAATTCATTTACAGATTGGGAGCAAAATAATCCAAGATATGTATTTGCTATTGCTGAACTTGATGATAAAATTGTAGGCTGTGGAGCAATCAGACCCATTTCAAAAAAAGCAGGAGAAGTAAAACGAATGTATTCCAAATATCCCGGAAAGGGAGTCGGGAAAAATATCCTGTCTTTTTTAGAAAACAAAGCCAAAGAACGTGGTTACAAGGAACTGGTTTTAGAAACGAGGATTAAAAACGAAGAAGCTGTTGCATTTTATTTAAAATCAGGTTATACCGTTATTTCAAATTATGGCAAATATAAAGACAGACCCGAAGCAATTTGTTTCGGTAAATTGTTAAATTCAATATTATAAGCTAAAATGTACACACCTAAGATATATAAAGAGGAAGATCCGGAATCAATCAGAACTTTTTTAAAAGAAAATAGTTTTGGAATCCTGATCAATCAGACCAATGGTAAATTATGCGCTACTCATATTCCGATAGAACTCGAAATTAATACGGACGGGAAAGAAGTTCTGCAGGGACATATTTCTAAATTAAATCCACAGGCGGAAGGTTTTGCGGAAAACGACCAGGTTTTAGCTGTATTTTCAGGCCCTCACAGTTACATTTCTCCTTCGTGGTACGACCATGAAAATGTACCGACATGGAATTATATAGCCGTACATGTTTACGGGCGTATCAAAATTACAGATGAAGCTGCAACAATTGAATCGCTTAAGAAATTGACTGATAAATACGAAGCTGCCTCAGAGAACCCGGTTCGTGTGGAGAACCTGTCAGTAAAAACAATGCGTGAGGCCAGAGGAATCTTTGGTTTTGAGATTGAAATCGATGAAATTCAGGCGACAAAAAAGCTGTCACAAAACAGGGATGACCACAATTATAAAAACATAATTTCGGAGTTGGAAAAGACTGAAAACCCTCAGTCTATTGCTGTTGCGAAAGAAATGTCAAAATGCCGAAAGTAAATCGGTTTTAATCATTGAAAATTAGGAATTCATAAGTACATTTGCACGCGCAAGATTCAGAAATTAAAAGACATTAAAATCAGATGCTTACATTCATTTTTTACTTTTTTATTGCTATTGTTGTTTTACAACTTTCTTACTATCTGGGTATTTTCGGAAAATTTGCTTTTGGAAAACCACAAAACATCACTCCAAAAAACATTCCGGTTTCTGTAATTGTCTGTGCCAAAAATGAAGAAGAAAACGTAAAGAAATACATCCCATTATTAGCGGAACAAAACTATCCTGATTTTGAAATTGTTTTGATTGACGATGCTTCAAGTGATGAAACACTGGAGGCTTTTGAGGAATTTGAAAAACAATATTCCAACATTCGTTTGGTAAAAGTAGAAAACAATGAAGCCTTCTGGGGGAATAAAAAATATGCCTTGACCTTAGGAATCAAAGCGTCCAAAAAAGAATATCTTTTATTTACGGATGCAGATTGTTATCCTACTTCAAAAGACTGGATTACAGCAATGGCGTCTCAATTTACGATGAACAAAACTATTGTTTTAGGTTACGGAGGTTATGAAAAAATAGAGCGTTCCTTATTGAATAAGGTAATTCGATTTGAAACTCTTCTTACCGCAGTACAATATTTCTCATGGGCAAAAGCTGGGCTTCCATATATGGGCGTTGGACGAAATTTAGCGTACAAAAAGGAAGAATTTTTCAATGTAAATGGTTTTATCGAGCATATTCAGGTTCGTTCGGGTGATGATGATTTATTCGTAAATCAGGCTGCAAACAAAAGCAATACCACTATTTCCTATACGCCTGAAAGTTTCACTTATTCAAAACCAAAAGAAACATACAGAGAATGGTTTTCCCAAAAAAGAAGACATGTAGCTACAGCAAATTATTATAAAGTTTTTGATAAAATTCAGTTAGGTCTTTTTTATACCTCACAATTATTTTTCTTTTTATTAGTTATTCTTTTACTGGCTTTTCAATTTCAATGGATTGCAGTGCTGGCTTTATTAGCGACACGTTACACAATTGCATGGATTGTAATGGGTTTCTCAGCCGGAAAATTAAAAGAAAAAGATTTAAAAGTATGGTTTCCTGTTGTGGAAATCATGCTTATATTCACACAAATTAATATCTTTATAACTAATATCTTTTCAAAACCTGTACATTGGAAATAAATTCTAAAATAGAAAAAGCAAAAAAAGGCGATCAGATCGCCTTTACTTTTTTATTGGATTTCTATTGGAATGAGGTGTACGGATTTATGTTAAAACGTACAGAAAACGAAACTACTGCCGAAGATATTACCATTGAAACTTTCTCAAAAGCTTTCGATAAAATTGCTTCTTACAACCCGGAATTTCAATTCAATACCTGGCTGATTGCAATTGCAAAAAACGTTTATATTGATTTACTGCGTAAAAAGAAAACCAATCTTTTCATAGAAATTACCGATACCGAAGACCAACAGGCATACAATATCGCTGACACTACTCCGTCTGCCGAAGATGCTTTAATTAAAGAGCAAAACCTTTCCCGTTTGCTGCAATGTATCAAAGAATTAAAACCACATTATCAGGAAGTAATTCAGCTGCGTTATTTTCAGGAAATGAGTTATCAGGAAATCGCGCTCAAGATTGATGAGCCTTTGAGCAATGTAAAAGTAAAACTACTCCGTGCTAAAAAATTATTAGCAGAAATCATCGAACGTAATAGATAATTCATTATCTTTCGTTAAAGATTAAAATAGCCACGTCTTTTTTCTTAAAAAAATTAAAATTCCACAAACACCCTTACGTTCTTTTGTTTTTATTGTCCAACCAAAATCAAAAATTTTGTTGCTTATGATTTAATGTTTACTTAACCTTAAAATCCAATCTAATTATGTCTAAACTAAGCATCTATGAAACCAAGTGGACCAATCTTGTTTTCGAAAACAAAAACAAAGAATACGGCGCGTATCAATTACGCCAGGAAAGTTCTAAAAATTCAATAACGGCTTTATTTGCAGGATTGCTGGTCATAGCAACCATAGGAAGCGCTTCTGTTTTGGTCAGCAAATTCAGAACAACTGCGGTCATTGACCCTATTCCTACTGATATTCCTTTAGATCCGGTTATTGTGACACATGTAGATTTGCCTCATGATATCGTCCCTCCTGCACCACCTGCACCTCCACAAAGTGCTTCGACAGCGGCAACTGAAGCAATTCAGTTAACAAATCCTGTCATAGTTGCGGCATCGCAGGCTGTTGATGCAATTGCACCTAATACAGCAAATGTTCCCGTGGTAGAAAACACCAGTGGAACCGGTACACCAGGTAATGTTTTACCATCAAACGGTAATGGAGGAGAAGTTGCTTCTGTAGCTCCCCCTACTAACGAACCTGTACTTGCTGCTGCATTAGACAAAATGCCTGAGTTTCCCGGAGGAATGGCTAAATTCTATACTTATGTAGGAAATAATTTTAACAAACCAGAATTGGATGTCGATAAGATCTTAAAAGTTTATGTTTCTTTTGTAGTTGAAAAAGATGGTTCTCTAACAGATATCATTGTAAAAAATGATCCCGGATACGGAATGGGAAGAGAAGCTATCAGAGTTTTAAAATCACTAAAAACAAAATGGAGCCCTGGTATGTTAGACGGAAAAGCAGTTCGCACCGCATATAATCTTCCTATTACAATCAAAACGGAGGCAGAATAAAACAAAAAGGCAGAATTTAGGTTCTGCTTTTTTTATGGATTTTTTTTAATTCTGAAATTAAAAACAAGGGGATTTAAGTTTAACTTCGTTCAACAATATAATCCCCAACATGCCTTTCACTTTTTCACATCCTGCAAATTATTCTCATAAGGATTTCAACTGGTTTGAGTTATAAAGCTTATGGCCATATTATAGTTTCAATAATTTCAGCTTTTTTAATTTCTTTTATTCTGACTCCCTTTTTTATAAAATTAAAAACCAATTCATAAAATCCGTAAAATCACTTATATTTACAGTATATAAAAGGATTGCATTAAAAATTAAAAACAATAAAAATGGGAATATTTTCGGCACTACTTGGTAACGCAGGCGCTGTTAGTCAGGAAGATTTAATCAAAAATTACGGTCAGCTTCTAACGGACAGCGAGGAAATCGAAATGGGTTTCAAACTGATCAGAGATACTTTTATCTTTACCAATAAAAGATTAATCCTTGTGGACAAACAAGGAATAACGGGAAGTAAAACAGAATACAGATCAATTGCTTATAAAAGTATTTCAAGATTTAGTATAGAAACTGCCGGTACTTTTGATCTTGATGCTGAATTAAAAATCTGGGTTGCCAGTGAATTGCAGCCAAGCATCGTAAAACAATTTAATAAATCCGTAAATGTATATGAAGTCCAAAAAGTTCTGGCTCATCACGTTTTAGGATAATCTTAAAAAAGAAACCCGACAAATCACAAGACTTGTCGGGTTTTTATTTTTACAACACAATCAGAAATTATTTTTTCTTCTTAACTGCTTTCTTTGTAGTCGCTTTTTTAGCCGGAACCGGAACTGTGTTTACAATTTTTTGCTGTACATACGGCTTATACAAACCATCTTTTTCCGCTCTTGCCTTAGCATCATCCGCTCTCTTTTTTGAATCCGGATGCGAACTCATCATCTGATCGATAAAGGAAGCTTCAGTCCCTTCGCTCATTTTGGCTAAAATCCTAAAAGCAGACTCTTCCGCATTGATGTTATAACCGTTTTTCTTCATAAAATTATAGGAAAATAAATCCGCTTCCGTTTCCTGTTTTCTGCTGTGTTTACTATCGATCAAAGCACTACCGATTTTACCCAACTGACTATCTGTAACCGAAGTAATCGTTGCAGACTGAGAAGAAACCCCATCAATTAACGCTTCTTTCTGGTAAGCTGCACGCATGGCATCTCTGGAATCATTATTGGCAACGTGACCAATTTCATGTCCGATTACAGCCAATAATTCATTATCATCCATAATATCCATCAAACCCGAATATACACGAACGCTTCCGTCTGCTGTTGCAAATGCATTTACTTCTTTTACTTTATACACTTTATAGTTTAAAGTATATCCTTCACCGGCGCTGTGTTTACCAAAAACCCTGTTCAATCGTATTGCATATCCATCTGTTGCAGGTGCAACTACATGTTCAGCGTCTAATTTAACAACTGCTTCTTTAGATAATGCAGCAGCATCCGCATTACTTAAAGTAAAACTTGCTACTCCTTTCTGAACAGCTCCAAGGGCTTTTTCACCAAAGTTAATCTGTGCATTCATACTTGTAAAACTAAAAGCAGCAAACAAGGCACCTGATATAATAAATTTCTTTTTCATGTTTTATATATTATTACAATTTAACAACAAATGTAGTACAACCAAAAATATCATTTCAATCTGTTTGGTCTTTTTTTTAACAAATAAAGGTATAAATTTTAAATGAGTAAAAACCAAACAGATATAACTATTATCTCCTTTATCCCTGAATAACACACAAAAAATAAAATCTTCAACCCTGTTAAATAATTTAAAAACAATTATTTAACATTATAATAAAATTATCTTCAAAACAACTTTTATAAATCAAAGCAGGTCAACATCAAATTAAACCTTAAACGAATCTCCAAATAAACTACATTCCGTATCTTTGTGCTTTGAATTTTGATATATGGAAACAGTCATTGAAAATATACCAACTGGAAAACCTAAATGGTTGAAAGTAAAACTTCCGATTGGACAAAAATATACTGAACTTCGTGGTTTGGTAGATAAATACAGCTTAAATACGATTTGTACCTCAGGAAGCTGCCCAAATATGGGAGAATGCTGGGGAGAAGGCACTGCAACTTTTATGATTCTTGGAAACGTTTGTACGCGTTCCTGCGGATTTTGCGGTGTAAAAACCGGCAGACCGGAAACAGTAGATTGGGATGAACCGGAAAAGGTAGCCCGTTCTATTAAAATCATGAACATTAAACACGCTGTAATTACAAGTGTTGACAGGGATGATTTAAAAGATGGCGGTTCTATAATCTGGATTGAAACTGTAAAAGCAATTCGAAGAATGAATCCAAACACGACTCTTGAAACGTTGATTCCGGATTTTCAGGGAATTGAAAGAAACATAGACCGAATTGTAGAAGCCAATCCTGAAGTAGTGTCACATAATGTTGAAACTGTTCGCCGTTTGACACGTGAAGTACGTATTCAGGCAAAATATGACCGCAGCCTTGAAGTTTTGCGTTACCTAAAAGAAAAAGGAATCAACAGAACAAAATCAGGAATTATGCTGGGTCTTGGCGAAACTGAAGAAGAAGTTTTCCAGACCATGACAGATTTACGAAATGCAAATGTAGATGTGGTTACTATTGGTCAGTATTTACAACCAAGTAAAAAACATTTACCGGTAAAAGAATTTATAACTCCTGATCAATTTGCCAAATACGAAAAATTTGGTCTTGAACTAGGTTTCCGTCATGTAGAGAGTGGACCACTGGTTCGTTCTTCATACAAAGCACAAAAACATATTTTATAAAAATATAATTCCTAATTGATTGAATCATTAATCAAATGAAGGATTAGCAGCATAATCTAAGTACTTGAAAACAAGAATTGCCATAAATGGTTTTGGAAGAATTGGAAGAAATTTATTCCGTTTACTTTTAAACCATCCTGAAATTGAAGTCGTTGCAATTAACGATATTGCAGATAATAAAACCATGTCGCATTTGATAAAATACGATAGTATCCATGGTGTTTTACCTTTTAAAGTAAGTCATGATGAAACAGGAATTATTGTAGATGGAAAGCATTTTTTATTTTTTCATGAGAAAAGCATTTCAAATTTAGACTGGAAAACTCCTTCTGTTGATTTTGTCGTAGAATCAACAGGAAAGTACAAGACGCATGAAGAACTAAATGCACACATTGAAGCCGGGGCAAAAAAAGTAATTCTTTCCGCTCCTTCTGAAGTTGACACTATTAAAACAGTTGTTCTTGGAGTTAATGAAAATATTTTGGATGGAACTGAGAATATCGTTTCGAATGCAAGCTGCACGACAAACAATGCTGCACCGATGATTAAAATCATTGACGAATTATGCGGAATTGAACAAGCGTACATTACAACAATACATTCCTACACCACAGACCAAAGTCTTCACGACCAGCCACATAAGGATTTACGCCGCGCAAGAGGTGCCAGTCAGTCGATTGTTCCGACAACTACAGGTGCCGCTAAAGCTTTAACAAAAATTTTCCCTAAATTGCAGGAGAAAATAGGAGGTTGTGGAATTCGGGTTCCTGTTCCGGATGGTTCATTAACAGACATTACGTTTAATGTAAAGCGTGCTGTCACTATCGAAGAAATCAACACTGCTTTTGAAAATGCCTCAAATACAAGTTTAAAAGGAATATTAGATTACACAGAAGATCCCATCGTATCGGTTGATGTGATTGGCAACACAAATTCGTGTCTTTTTGACGCACAGCTAACTTCCGTTATTGATAAAATGGTAAAAGTTGTGGGCTGGTATGACAATGAAGTTGGCTATTCATCAAGATTGATTGATTTGATTCTTCTAATGAGAAAAACATAAGATTCATTGTAAGAAGCATTGCGATACATGAAACACTATATTTTAATTCTTATTAGTTTTTTTAATCCGTTTTTGTATTCTCAGGCCAAAAAGAGTACAGACAGTATTTCCTATTATAACAAATTAGTAAACAGTAATCTTCAGAATAAAAAGTACGATCAGGCGATTTTTTTTACGCAAAAATCAATTGCTTTCTGCGCTTCAAACAACAAATCGGAGCATTTAGCCAATCAGACTTTTAAGCTTGGAAAAATTTACTACAATCTTCGAAATTATCAGGATGCCTTAAAGAACTTTCACAAAAGCGTTTCTTTATTTGACAAAGTAAAACCAACCTGTACCAAAGTTCTTGCTTTACATTATATTGGCATAACCAATACCGCAAAAGGAGATTATAAAACTGCGAATCTCTTTTACAAAAAAGCCGATACTCTTTTAAAGGAATTAAATATTACTGACAGTGCCGAAATTTTAAGCTATCAGAAAGCTATGGCATTCAAGGCAAATGACAACTTTCCTTTAGCAATAAAGACTTTTAAACAAATAATTAAAAAACCAGATAACAGTTTGGTTTTAAAAGTCAAAACAGACTCTTATTATCAGCTTGGCCTGCTCGAAACCCAGCTCAAACAAAATGATTCTGCCATTATTTATTTTGACACTGCTTTAGCTCTCACTACTAAGAGCAATGATTTAGTTCAAAAATCAAAAATCATTCTGGCGATCAGCCAATATTACAAAAAAAACAAAAATTTTGATCTCGCCTACTCTTATCTTGATGAGCATTATCAGATTGAGAACTATATCTTAAAAATAAAGAATGCAAAATTAGATTTAAACGAGTTTGAGAAATTCAAAAAAAATCAATCCCTAAATAGTACCTTAAAAAAGGAAAACGAGGAAAAAATACAGTTAAAGACCTATCGATACTCAAAACTGGTGAGTATTTTAGCAATTGCATTAATCTCAATTTTATCCCTTTTAAGTCTTGCGTTGTACAAAAACAACATTATTCGAAATCAGAATAATATACTTTTGAGAGAGAAAAACAAAGAACTTATTCTGGCTAAAAACAAAGCTGAAAAAGCATCAAAAGCAAGATCAGAATTCTTATCAACTGTTAGTCATGAACTCCGGACTCCACTAAATGCGATTAACGGAATTACGCATTTATTACTGGAAGACAATCCTAAAAAAACGCAGTTAAAATACCTGGAATCTTTAAAATTCTCGGGAAACTACCTTACAACTTTCATCAACGAAATTCTCGAAATAAACAAAATTGATTCGACAAAAGTTGAAATTGAGAATATTTCTTTCAATCTAAAAGAGCTGTTATTCAATATCCAAAGCTCCTTAAAAGAATTAGCAGCTGCCAATAAGAATTATTTCAATCTTGAAATAGACGAGACTATCCCAGACAATTTAATTGGTGACCCTACCAAATTATCTCAGATCATACTCAACTTAATCAACAATGCCTTAAAATTTACACAAAACGGACAAGTAAGTGTAATTGCCAAATTATATGATTCAGAAGAAGATAGTGCAGTTGTTTATTTTGAAATTGTTGATACCGGAATCGGAATTCCCGAAGATAAATTACAGACTGTTTTTGAAAGTTTTTCGCAGGGATCTGTAGAAGTCAATCGAAAATACGGAGGAACAGGTTTAGGCCTTACGATCGTGAAAAAATTAATTGAACTTCTGGGCGGTGAGATCAAACTAAAAAGTGAAGTTGATAAAGGTTCTACTTTCACCTTTAAACTGGACTTTAAAATCAACAAAGAGCCTCTTGAAATAAAGGAAGAAGCAAAATCATACAATGACAAACAATTAAAAAACAAGTCGATTTTACTGATTGAAGACAACAAAATCAATCAGATGATTACCAGAAAAATGTTGGAAAACAAAGCCATCACCTGCGAAATACTTGATAATGGTGAAGAGGCTGTTGAACTCCTGAAGATCAAACGATTTGATTTGATTTTAATGGATGTTCATTTACCGGGAATCAACGGTACAACGGCCACAAAACAAATCAGGGAATTTGACAAAACCACTCCAATTATTGCTTTGACCGCTATTTCGCTTGACGAAAACAGAGATATGCTTCTGTCTTTTGGTATGAATGATGTAATTACGAAGCCTTTTGCCCCTGACGACTTCTATAGTGCAATTGCCAGATTTTTTGATTGATCTCAAAAAAAGAATATTAGAAACTAAACTTCTAAATTACTGAGATCAAATCTGCCTTTTACATATTCTAAAATCGTTGCATCAAAATTCTGATGATTATTGATAAATGTACTTTTTATGGGCAAATAATACAGTTGAGAAATCAATTTCGAATCTTTTAATCGAACGAAATCCTTTTCTGTTGTAATGATTTTTTTGCCTTTTGCTTTATTTTGAATTTGCTCTAAATCAGAATCAGAAAAATGGTGATGATCCGGAAAATTCAGACATTCGTCTTTTTCATTTTTTAGATGATTGAAAAAAGGTGTTGGTTTTGCAATTCCTGCCAAAAGGACTTTTGATTCCGCTTTGATTTCATTTACAGCAATTTTTGTCTCCTTACTATAAACAGCATCATCATAATCAATAAAAGTAAAATATATTTGCTGAGAGCTGTTAACTTTTAGTTTCGCCTGAATTTCATCTTGTTGCCCTGCCGATAAATCTTTTGGGCATTTTGTAACGATTACAATATTCGCACGGTTTGCGCCACTTCTGCTTTCTCGTAAATTTCCCGTTGGCAGCATAAAATCATCGGCATATAAATCCCCAAAAGAAGTCAGCAAAATATAAAATCCGGCCTTTACCTTTCGATGTTGATAAGCATCATCCAACAATATAACTTCGGGTTTTACGGGCTGCGAAAGTAATCGTGTAATTCCATTTGTCCGGTTTGCATCAACAGCTACCTGAATATTCGGGAATTTCTGAAAAAACTGAAAAGGCTCATCTCCCAATACAGCAGCATTTGAAGTTGAATCTGCGAGCATAAAACCTTCCGACTGGCGTTTGTAGCCACGGCTTAAGGTTGCGATTTTATATTTATCCGACAATAACCGAATGAGATATTCTATCTGAGGAGTTTTCCCTGTGCCGCCAACGCTCAGGTTCCCAACAGCTATGACAGGGATATCAAATGAGGTGGCTTTCAGAATTCCTCTATCAAAAAGAAAATTTCTTATTGAAGCAATAATACCATATAAAATGGCAAATGGAAAAAGGATATAGCGGAGTAGTTTCATAAAGTTATTTATCAGAATAATGTCCCATTGCAGAAACTACATACACTGTTACGACATCTTCTTCTACCCTATAAACAATTCTTTCTTTTTGAGTTTTATTTCCGGATTTAGGATGTGCTTTTAAATCTTTACGTGCAGTATCATCAAATTCTACAAAATACTTCGCCATATATCTTTTGGATTTAATCTTGTAGTTTTACCTTTTTAATATTTTCTTCAGCTTTTTTAACTTTGGCAACAAATCCTGGACTATAAAAGCTTTCCTCTTCATTATTCTTTTCAGAATCTGTTTCAATAATTTCTATTCCGTCAATACCTTTAAAAAAAGTTTCAAACATAGCCATAAATACTTTTCGTGTTTTGGTATGCTCGTTGATTTTTATTGTAGTCATAACTTTAGGTTTAGAACTACAAATATACTAAAATCATATGAGGGTATATAAAATTCATATGAGACGTATATATAATTAAACTACAGTACTTTCAGAAAACATTGATTTATAATGTATATTTTTTTTCGTTAATTTGTTTCAGGTTTCAATTACTATAAAAATTTTGAAACCTGAAACCTGAAACAAAATTCAATGAAAATTAAAGATATACTATTAGTTCTCGAAGAAATGGCTCCTTTGGCTTATGCCGAAGATTTTGATAATGTCGGACTTTTGGTTGGCGATTCTGAAACAGAAAGCACAGGAGTTTTAGTTTGTCATGATGCCCTGGAAATTGTTATTGAAGAAGCTATCGCAAAAAAATGCAATCTGGTTGTGTGTTTTCATCCGATATTATTCTCGGGAATCAAAAAAATTACAGGTAAAAATTATGTGGAGCGTGCCATTTTAAAAGCAATTAAAAATGACATTGCCATTTATGCCGTTCATACGGCACTTGACAATCATTCTCAGGGTGTGAATAAAATTTTCTGTGATGCATTAGGATTAGTAAATACGAAGGTGTTGATTCCAAAGCAGAATTTTATTCAAAAATTAGTGACATACACTGTTCCTCAAAATGCTCAGAAAGTACGTCAGGCCTTGTTTGACGCCGGAGCCGGAACAATTGGAAATTACGACAACTGTAGTTTTAATTCCAACGGAACCGGAACTTATCAAGGAAATGAAGAAAGTAATCCTGTAATAGGAGAACGTTATGAACTTACAGAAACAGAAGAAATAAAAATAGAAGTTACGTTTGAAAAACATTTACAATCTAAAATAGTAAAAGCACTTTTTGCCAATCATCTTTACGAAGAAGTAGCCTATGAAATCTATGATTTACAAAATTCACATCAGAATATTGGCTTAGGAATGATTGGAGAACTTGAAACTGAAATGGATGAAAAAGATTTTTTATATTTTGTAAAGGATAAAATGCTTGCCGATGGAATTCGCCATTCTGCCTTTGGAGGAAAAAAAATAAAAAAAGTAGCCGTTTTGGGAGGTTCGGGAAGTTTTGCCATAAAAAATGCAATTCAGGCGGGGGCGGATGCTTTTTTGACTGCCGATTTAAAATACCATCAATTTTACGAAGCCGAAAACCGATTACTTTTAGCCGATATTGGTCATTTTGAGAGTGAACGCTATACAAAAAACTATATTGTTGATTATCTTAGGAAAAAAATCCTTAATTTTGCCATCATTTTATCAGAAGAAAATACAAATCCAGTTAAGTACTTATAGAATATGGCGAATACGAAAGAATTAAGTGTTGAGGACAAGTTAAGAGCAATATACGATTTACAGCTTATTGACACCCGAATTGACGAAATCAGAAACGTAAGAGGAGAACTTCCATTAGAAGTTGAAGATTTAGAAGATGAAGTTGCAGGCTTAAGCACGCGTTCAGAGAAATTGAAAAGTGAACTTGAAGTAGTTGAGGATCTTATCAAAGCAAGAAAAAATGCTATTGATGAGCATAAAGAGGTTATCAAAAAATACACAAAACAACAAGAATCAGTTCGTAATAACAGAGAATTTAATTCTTTGACTAAAGAGGTTGAGTTTCAGGAATTAGAAATTCAGCTGGCTGAAAAGCAAATCAAAGAAATGAAAGCTTCTATCGAGCATAAGAAAGAAGTTATTTCTACTTTAAAAGAAAAACTAGATTCAAAAAGTTCTCATTTAAAACATAAAAAATCAGAACTTGATGCTATTATGTCAGAAACTCAAAAAGAAGAGATCTTCTTATCTGAGAAATCTGCAGAGTTTTCAGCATTAATAGAAGAAAGATTACTGGCAGCTTACACTAGAATCAGAACAAGTGTCCGTAATGGTTTAGCTGTTGTATCTATCGAAAGAGGAGCATCTGCAGGATCATTCTTCACTATTCCACCACAAACTCAGGTAGAAATTGCTTCAAGAAAGAAAATCATAACTGATGAGCACTCTGGAAGAATTCTGGTTGACAGCGCACTAGCTGAAGAAGAGAAAGAAAAAATGGAAAAATTGTTCTCTAAATTCTAAATAATTGTCCCGATCTGATCGGGACTTTTTTTTATCATTAAATTTACAGGTTTTGGGACTTAAAAAAGGAATTCGTTTTATTACATTAAAATCAGTCGGATCATATATTAACTTCCTGAGTTATGTTCACCCGAAAAAAGCTGCAGCACTTTCTTACGCCTTATTTAGTCAGCCCCGAATTGGAAGATTGGATAAAGATAAATTACCCCAAGTATTACAAAATACAGAAACAGAAACGTTTCACCATAATGAACATCATTTCCAGACCTATATCTGGAAAGGGAACGAAACCAAAATCCTACTCGTCCACGGATGGGAAAGTAATGCTTCCCGCTGGCAGAAAACCATACCCCATCTTCAAAAAACAGGAAGTACCATTATTGCTATTGACGCTCCGGCCCATGGACAAAGCAGCGGTAAAGAATTCAATGTTCCACTTTACGCAGAATTTATCAATAAAGCTGTAGAAAAATACCAGCCAACCATTATCATTGGCCATTCTATTGGTGGGGCAGCCTGCGTTTATCACCAATATTTATTCCCGAATACAAGCATCAACAAAATGGTTATTCTGGGTGCGCCTTCAGATTTGAAGACTCTTATCGATAATTATATTGCAATGCTGAGTTTAAACACCAAAATGTTCTCCCTACTCGAAAATCGATTTGCAGATCGTTTCAACTTTAAACTGGAAGATTTTTCCGGAAAGAAATTTGCTGCTGAATTTAATATTCCAGGATTAGTAATTCATGATACAACTGACAATGTAGTTGCTTTTGAGGAAGGAAAAAAAATCGTCAGCAATTGGAAAAACAGTCAATTTATAGAAACTAAAGGTCTGGGACACGGAATGCACGATGACGAACTGTATGAGAAAGTGATTGAGTTTTTGTTTTCTTCTTAAAGGTTCAGAGTTACAAAGTCTGAATGTTTTTTTAATACTTAGTGGTTTTGCAGAAATAAAAAGATCAGAAGCAATCTCACATTTTTACATTTCCATTTTCACCTCTTCACTATTTCAGACAACAATCTTAAAATACCTGAAAAGCTCTTTTTCTCCTTTTCCGGTAATTTGTATTGCTCTTGAATCCTTTATTTTTCTTAACCAGTCATCAGCCATCATTTTATCCAGCAAAGAAGCTCCTAATGAACCGGCGATGTGATTTTTTCTTTCGCTCCAATCCAGACACGGTTTCAGGAATAATCGTCTTTGCTTTTTTATATCTTCCATATTAATTCCGAAATCAGAAAACCACTTTACTCCTTCTGAACTTACTTCAAATTTATTATCCGAGTCCAGAATGATATTTTGTTCCAATAAGCTTTCGGCAACTGCAACACCAATTTTTCCGGCCAGATGATCGTAACAAGTCCGGCAATGTTTTATGGGTGAATGTTTTACGGGATTATTTTTTTGAGGAACTACAGGCGGAATTAAACTCGCCAATGCTTCAATCGCATAAGCAACATCCTTATTTGAAAACCTGTAATATTTATGACGCCCCTGTTTTTCAACACAGAGCAAGCCCGCATCTAAAAGCTTAGCCAGATGCATGCTTATGTTTTGTGGCGATGTATTTGCAATAATAGAAAGCTCAGTTGCTGTAAAAGCTTTACCATCCAGTAAAGTCCACATGACCACTGCCCTTGTCGGATCTCCAATTAACGAAGCCGTCTTTATAAATTGATCTTCCATTTTATACAATTATAGTTAAATCTGTATTGAACTATTACATGGTAAAGTTAAATAACTTTGCCGGAAACAATATACCATGTGCACTATATTTCTACAGTCTGAAGTAAAAAACCCCTATTCTTTTTATCAGGAAATGATGGAAAAGCAACCTGTTTACTGGGATGAAACAAACAAAATCTGGGCAATTTATTCTTATGCAGTCTGTAGTGAAATATTAAATAATACAGATGCAGAGATTCCTCCGTTTCCTTCAAACAACTATCTTAATCAGTATGCTTCAAAAATCATTAGTAATTTGGCCCGATTATCAAATGGAATTCAGCATGAAATAGCAAAAGAAACGGCTCTTATTCTTTTTTCTTATATGAAAACTGCTGGCGTAAATTCGATTATGGAAGAATTACTTCCAAAAGAATGGATTCAAAATCGGATAAACTGGGTTGATTTGGTTTGCAAAAAACTACCTGTTTTAGCTGTTTTAAAAAGTTATGATTTTAATGAACAAGATTGCCATTTCATCTGTGAAAAAACAGCGCAGCTTGTCAAATTAATGCACCTCAGTAAAACGGCTGAAGATGTAGAAGTAATCAATAAAGTTTCGAAAGAGATCTATTTAATTACAGAAAGATATATTGCGGAACTTCCCTTTTACCAAACTCTAATCGATACAATTTCTGTCTCTCACGATATTTCATCAGAAGAAACCATTTCAATGTGTACCAGCAATCTGATTGGGCTGTTTATTCAGAGTTACGATGCAGGCAGAGGACTTTTGAGCAATTCCTTGTTACAAATACTTTCAAAAGAAAACCTTTTTAAAAATAAAACTGATAAAGCCCGGATACAAAAAGTGGTTGTGGAAACTTTACGATTTGACCCGCCAATTCACAACACCAGACGAATTGCGGCTAAAGACATTCCATTAGATCAGGTCACCATCAAAAAAAATGATTTAATATTGATTGTTTTAGCTGGAGCTAATCGTGACGCGAAACACTTTTCGAATCCTATGAATTTTGATATTGAAAGAAATAACAATCACCACCATCTGACTTTCGGGACCGGTGGCCATATGTGCCTGGCCAAACATTTCTCTGTTACCATTGCAACCGAAGCTTTATATTATTTATTGAGCAACTTCGACATTTTGATTTCAGAGAATGAAATAACCTACGAACCGCTGATTAACGCCAGATTGCCGAAAGCGATTTGGATTTCCCTTTATAATTTAAACAAAACAGTATGATAGCAGTAATTTTTGAAGTGATCCCAAACGAAGGGAAAAAAGAAGAATATCTTGATATTGCAGCAAAATTAAGACCTGAATTAGATAATATACAAGGTTTTATCTCTATTGAAAGATTTCAGAGTTTTAATGATCCGGAGAAAGTCCTGTCTTTATCTTTTTGGAAAGATGAAGAAAGTATCCAACAATGGAGAAATCTTGAAATGCATCGCTTTGCACAATCTAAGGGACGCGAAGAAATTTTCAAAGATTATCATTTGCGAATTGCCGATGTAAAACGTGATTACGGAATGTCTGACCGTAAGGAAGCCCCGAAAGACAGTTTTAAGTTTCATGATTCATAAGAGGTTCAAATTTGCACAGGCACAAAGGTTCAGAGGTTTTTCTTTTAGAAATATAAGAAGTCTAAATTTTGATTACTTTTGCAGTATGGAAGAGAATTTAAAACGTCTTAATAAATTTATTGGTGAAACCGGTTATTGTTCCCGTCGCGAAGCCGATAAACTTATCGAAGAAGGGCGCGTAACAATAAATGGAGTTGTACCTGAAATGGGAACGAAAGTTTCTCCAAATGATGAAGTACGTATTGACGGGAAATTAATCGTTGAGAAACACGAAAAAATGGTATATCTGGCTTTCAACAAACCTGTTGGAATCGAGTGTACTACGAATTTAGAAGTTAGAAATAATATTGTTGATTATATCAATTATCCGAAACGTATTTTCCCTATCGGAAGATTGGATAAAGCCAGTGAAGGGTTAATTTTCATGACAAATGACGGTGACATCGTAAACAAGATTTTGCGCGCCAGAAACAATCACGAAAAAGAATATACCGTAACAGTAAACAAACCGATTACAGATCGTTTTATAGAACGAATGGGAAATGGTGTCCCGATTCTGGATACCGTTACCCGAAAATGTAAAGTAGAGCAAATCAGTAAATACACGTTCAAAATCATTCTGACGCAGGGTTTAAACCGTCAGATTCGTAGAATGACAGAATATTTAGGTTATGATGTTACTGCATTGAAACGGATCAGGATTATCAACATTTCGCTGGATGTTCCTGTTGGCCGTTATCGTGATCTGAGTGATGATGAAATTAAAGAATTAAATCGTTTAATTGAACCATCAAGTAAAACAGAAGAAGCGAGTTTACCAAAAGTAGAAACACCGAAAGCACCGACAAGGAGAACGGAATTTATTTCGGAACACGATCCAAGATTTAAGAAAAAAGGAGATTATTAATTTCTAATTTTCAAATAATATTAATAGAAAGCCCTGATGTCAGGGCTTTCTCATTTTACTATACCCATAAATAGTTAAGGGCAGTTTGCTGTTTTGTTCCAGTTCCCGTTTCCATTCCAATAGTCAACAAGGTTTCCCAATAAATTAACATTAGGCTGGTCCTGAAATGCGTAAACCATTACACCCGCATAATCATTTTCTTTTAACCATTTAACATCCTGCTGTGGAGTTGATGGCGGGGTAGAACCTGTCCAGAAACCACATACAAGAGCATTTGTAGACATTCCCAATTTTGTGTAGGGCGGCATTCTTTCTTCTGCTGTTTTCCAATACGACATCTCCCAGCCATAAGTCAAATTATCTGCCAGCGTTTGATTATTATACTTCGGTATAAAATATTTATGATCTTCGAACAAAGCTTTAGAAATAATAATTTCCGGCATAAGCTGCTTCATTATTGTAGTGACTGTTACCAAAGAGGATGGATTTGGCTCTTTACTACTGCTATATTCATCATCAATATCAATTCCGTCTAAACCTAATCTGCCTACAATTTCCTGCAATTGCTGTGCAAAATTAGTTGCAGTTGCAGCGTCAGGAAATTCAGACCAGCCGGTTTCATCATGATTGTTAAGAAAAGTCAGCAGCACTGTAATTCCTTTCTTTTGTAATTTCTGGATTGCTTCAGCAGTAAGCGCTAAATAATCAGATCCTCCGACTGCATAAGGATACCCATTTGGGACTTTTGCTTTTGGAGCTAATTCTGTCAATCCGGCAGGAAAAGGTTTTTTATTAATGTTAGCGGCAAAAATACAAACTACATCCACGGCAGCACTTCCGTCGGCCATAGTGTAACATCCTGCTGTTTGTATTTTATCCAGGCTAACATAGGCCACCGACATTCCTGTCTTCTCGTAAGAATCACATTGTGGTGCGCTTCCGTACCATGGTTCACCGCTAAAAAACACGGCATCTCCAGGGTTAAAAATTCCTTTATCCCCTAAGGTTTCAAGAACCATAAATTCTCTGCAAAAGAAGAAGAAACTAATTTTGGCGTCCTTAAGCGCAATTCTTTTGGCTTCTTCGGGTGTGCAATTTGGAACTTTTTTTATCAGAGTATTCCAATCTGCTCCCTTAAACATTGCCACGTCTGGTTTTTTTATCCAAGCCATTTTATATGTTTTTAAATTAAATTTTTGTTTAAACAAAAAAACTAGAAATACCTTTAATGTATTTCTAGTCTGTTTTTTAGAATGGATGAATTAAGATTAAAATGTATATTTAATCTCAATCACACTCATTTGTCCTTCTACAATTGTTGACCATTGTCCTGTAAATTCAGCTCCGTATGAAGCAGCGATTACTGAACCTACTTGTTGCGCCTGATCGTTACTCCATAACGGACCAGCTAAAACATTGGTTTTATACTCATTTTTTCCTCCGTTTTCAACGTTTAGTTCTAGTTCAACTACACTCATTTGACTTTCTACAACGGTGCTCCATTGTCCTGTCCATTTACCTTGGTGTGCAGCTGCTACTAAAGGAGCTTTTTCATTTGCGTCTTGTTGGTTCCAAATTGGACCTGCCGGGATATTAACTTTAAATGTTGACATAATTTTGTGATTTAAATTATTGATTAGTTTGTACTTACTCTTAAGGCTTTTCAGATACTCCTCGTTTTTTTTGTGGTTTCTGAACTCCACTTTGCAACAATTACTTATTCAATAGCCAATAAATAACTGATGAGAATTAAAGATGCTAGCTTATCTAATTTTCTGAAGTAAAACTACATTAGATTTCAATCCTGCATCATAAAATTGATACAAGACTGAAAACCAATATTATAAAGCACTAAAAATGAGGTATATAATTTATCAAAACATCCTGAAACAAAAAAATCCTTCACATAAGGAAGGATTTTAAAGTATAGAAAAACAGTTGGTTTCTATTTTAATATTCTGAAATTCTTGACGAAGTCTTTGTATTTATCACTTAAGGTTACTTTATGATTTCCTTTCAGAATAACCAAATTGTCATTTACAATTATTTCTTCGATTTTCGCTGCATTTATGATGTAGTTCCGATGCGTCTGAAAAAACTTAGTGGAGTCTAAAAGCTGAATAATTTTGGTTAATGAAATGAGAATTACAAATTTTTCGACATCGGTAATGATGTTGCAGTATCTGTCTTCCACTTCAATGTATACAATATCTTCAATTCGGACTTTTTTTAAAGCTTTATTTTTTTTGATAAAAAGGGAATCATTACTTATAACTGCATTCTGATCTTCGCTGTGAAAAACATTTGTTTGTCCGTAGAATTTCTCGACTGCCATTTCCAACGCATACAGAATCTCAAGTTCATTAAAAGGTTTCATTAAAAAACTAAAGGGTTTTGTTAGTTTTGCCCTTTCGAAAATCTGACGATCTTTGGAACTGGTTAAAAAAACAAATGGCTTTAAGCCATTAGGAACTATGGTTATGGTTTCCGCAAATGTAATTCCATCCGGTTTTCCATCCAGAAAAACATCAATCACGACAATATCAATAACATTATTATAAAACAATGTCAGTGCTTCATTGTAATTGGTTGCAATACCAACTATAGTGTAATTATTTTCGGTAAGTACTTTTACAAGTGCATCGCTTTCTGCAGGAGTGTCCTCGATAATAAGTACATTAATATTATTCATGATCTTTAAACTTTTGTAATGCAATAATTATTTTGGTTCCAACATTTTCTTCGCTTTCTATGTCCAGTTTCCCACCGTTTTTGTGAATCATGCTTTTGCATAACTGCATTCCTAAGCCTGTACCAATTATTTCGTCATTTTTCTTTTTAGAAAGCAAAAGAGTTTCTTTTAATAATTCTTCTCTCGTTTCCTTATTCATTCCTAATCCGGTATCTTCGATAACCAGATAACAAAATTCTTCAGAAGAAGGACGTGTATAAATAGAAATGGTTCCGTTTTCTTTAGAAAATTTAATAGCATTATCTAAAAAATTACGGATGACAATTTTAAGGGAATCCAGATCGGCAAATACATAATCTGAAGCGGCTACTTCATTTTTAAAATTGATACTTTTATTCAGCATCAAAGGCTTATAATTATACTCCACATGTTGTACAATCGTCGCCAAATGCAATGATTCCTGATAAAAATAGGCTTGTTTCGTTTGCAATAAAGCCCAATTAAGGAGGTTGTCCAGTAAATTATAAGCGCCGTTAGCAATTGTACTATTGTTATGGAGCAAAACATCGAGTTCTGTGAAATTTTTATTTTCCAGATTCTCCATTAATTTACCATTGCTTGTTTTTAAGGCATTTACTGAAGACCGCAAATCGTGACTAACGATAGAAAACAATTTATCTTTTGTCGCGTTCAACTCATCCAGTTCATTTTTCTGAGCTAAAATTATCTTGTTGTTTTTAATCTTTTGCCTGTAGAAATAAACCCCGGCACCAAACAAAATCAACAGTAAAACCGAAGAAATGAGGAACCCATTTCTTTCGGCTACTTTTAGTTTGTTTTCCGTTTCAAGAATGTCTACTTCTTTTTGCTTTTGCTTTATGGCAAATTTCTTTTCCACATCAGCAATTGCCCATACTTTATTCTGATCGTTTAGGGAATCTTTCCAGGTTTCGTATTCTTTTCTGTAAG
>JBDTNT010000025.1:0-12269 GCA_039933615.1 Flavobacterium sp.
GAAAACACTGTCAAATTAATATTTTTTTTTTGAAATACTATTGTTGAAATGTATTATTGTTTGTTATTTAAATTTAAAATTACACAAAATGTTTTTTAAATATATAATTATTGATAATAATATAAAAATATAATTAAACAACCGATTGTTTTTTAATTTGTTTTTTTATATTTGTTGTAAATAGTCTTGTTAATTAAAACGAAATAAAATTTTAATTAAATGAAAACCAACTAAATGAACATGAACAAATATGATTTAGAAATCTAAATTCTGAATGACATATTATAAGTGGTTCATCGATATTTAAAAGGACAAAAACTCATAAGCTACTTTCATAATTAATTTATAATAAATAAGATTTTTTAAAACTGAATAACTATTTAAACCAAACAAAAAACCAGTTAATATGATGTTGAAACTAAAATTTGCAATAATCGGATTGCTAATAATTAGCAGTCAGAATGTGATGGCACAATCAAAGACCATACAGGGTGTGGTTACTGATCCCTCAGGAATTCCCTTGCCTGGTGCCGGTATTAATGTAGAAGGTTCAAAAAACAGTGCCTCTACAGATTTTGATGGTAAATACTCTTTAAAAGGAGTTAATGTTACAGACAGAATAACATATACGTATGTAGGATTGATTTCACAAACCATTCCCGTTGGTGATAAGACTATAATTGATGTCACATTGGCATTGTCCACGCAAAATTTAAATGAAGTTGTAGTTGCTTATGGTATTCAAAAGAGAACAAAAGTAACCGGAGCAATCTCAACGGTAAGTGCAAAAGATATTGCTGCTGTTCCTATTACTAATGCAGAGTCAGCCTTACAAGGCCGTGCGGCCGGTGTTACTGTTGTAAATGGTGCGCCGGGTTCCAGCCCCACAGTTAGTATTCGTGGTTTAGCCACAATGGGAAACAGTGCTCCCTTATATGTAATTGATGGAGTCTTAACAGGTAATCTCTCGGGTCTGAGTCCTAATGATATTGAGAGTATATCAGTTCTAAAAGACGCTTCAACAACAGCTTTATATGGTTCAAAAGCCTTCAATGGGGTTATTGTGGTAACGACTAAAAAAGGGAAAAAAGGTCCTGGACAGCTAAACTTCAGTACGTATGTAGGCGCCCAGACGGTTACTAAAAGATATGATGTGTTAAATACACAGCAATATCTCCAGTATGCTAAAGATTTAGGAAGTGATTTAACAGCAAGAGCCGCTGAATTCGGTAATATCAATACCAACTGGCAGGACCAGATTTTTCAAACTGGTCTGATGCAGGATTACACTTTGAGTTTCTCAAATGGTACAGAGAATTCTACAAGTCGTTATTCTGCTGAGTATTTGAAACAGGAAGGGGCAATTATTAAAACGGGTTTCGAACGTTATTCTTTCAGGGCTAATAATACGCAGGATATTGGTAAACTTAAAGTAGGTAGTAATATCGGAGTATCTTTTAGTACCACAAATCCGGAGCGCAGTTCAGGAGGAAGGACATTGTTGGAACATGCTATTAAAATGGCACCTTATTTCCCTGTGTATAATCAAAGTAATTTAGGCGGGTATCAAGGTCCCGATGCTATCGATGGCAATGACGCTGAAAATCCTGTACGGGTAGCAAATTTAGGATATCAAAAAATTAATGGGTTATCCATAATAGGAAATATCTTTGCTGAATTGGAGATTTACAAAGGCTTTAAATTCAGATCACAGGTTTCCTTAGATTATTATACAAGTAAGGATCACACATTTGTTCCAAGTTTTCAGGATGGTTCTTATCATAAACAGGCTTTTTCGACAACAAATGAAACCAATTCACAGGGCCAGACCATTGTCTTTGATAACAGTTTAACCTATAAAACTACTATTGCTGCCAAACATAATATTGAAGTATTGGGAGTTATCACTAAAATTGATGGAAAATCTCAAAATTTAGCAGCAGGAAGCCGCTACAGTATTTCAAACGAAATTGATCAGCTGAGATATAATGAGGGCAGTTTAAGCTCTGTCAATTATGTAGAAAAAAATATTGGTTACATCGCCCGTATTAATTATGATTATAATGAGAAATATCTACTTGCTCTTTCGGGGCGTAGAGATGCTTCTTCCCGTTTTGGGGCTAATAACCGCTGGGGTAATTTCTATTCCGTTGCCTTAGGCTGGAACATTGCCAAAGAAAGTTTTATGGAAAATTCTGTTTTCAGCACATTAAAGCTTAGAGCCAGTACCGGAACAACGGGAAATGACAGGATAGACAACTATCAATACAGCGCCACATTAATTGCAGATTATAATTATCCGATTGGAGGAGCAAATGCACCTGGTGTTTCTCTGGGAGTTGCTTCAAATCCTAATCTGAAATGGGAATCAAAACGGGACAGAAATATAGGTTTGGATTTTGGTTTATTTGATGAAAAATTCACAGGTTCCTTCGAATATTTCAATAATAAAAGCAGCGATATTCTTTTTGCAGTTCCTCTTTCTGCTTCTGTAGGATCTGCCGGTGGTGGAACTCAGGTTCAAAATATTGCTGACGTGAAAGTAAGCGGATATGAAATATCATTGGGCTATAACGACAGAAAAGGTGACTTTACCTGGTCTGCCGTGGCAAATTTAGGAACAAGTAAAAATGAGGTAACCAGTTTAGCGCCGGGAGTAACAGGCGTATTGGGCGGACCGTCAGCGAGAGCAGGTTTAGAGAACTTCTCCAGACTCGAAGTAGGACAGCCTTTATTCTATTTTTATGGGTATCAGACCAACGGAATTTATCAAAACCAGGCAGAAGTAGATGCTGTTTTCGGACCAGGCCAGACTTCGGTCAAACCAGGTGATATTAAAATTGTTGATCGCGATGGTAATAAGGTAATTAATTCAGATGACAAAACAAATATTGGAAATCCGTATCCGGATTTTACTTATGGACTAAACCTTTCTGCAGCGTACAAAAATTTCGATTTTAACTGCTTTATATCAGGAGTTCAGGGAAATGACATTTATAATGCCAATACTTTTGACTTAACAGGAATGAATCGCTTGTTTAATGTTGGTACAGCTGTTTTAGACCGGGCCATTGTAGTAAATGGCGTTGTCACCAATCCATCGGCTTCTTTACCCAGAGCTCAGGGTGCAGATATAAACTGGTCATCAGCAAACCAGCGTTATATTGAAGATGGTTCTTATACAAGATTAAAAAATATTGCTTTAGGATATACATTTTCCGGAGATGCATTTAAAACGTATTTTTCAAAAATAAGATTCTATGTAAGCGGACAAAACCTCGTGACAATTACAAAATACAATGGTTTAGATCCTGAAATCGGGCGTGCAGACGCCAATGCAAATTCTGCAGGTATTGATTTAGGAAGATATCCACAGCCAAAATCTGTGATTTTTGGACTTGATGTTACATTTTAATATATAAAGATGATGAAAAAAATAAAATATATACTTATAGTACTGTCCGGAGTTTTGACTATAACTTCATGTGACAGCAGTGAATTAGAATTAACAAATCCTAACACCTTATCTCCGGAAACTTTCTTTAAAACTAAAGATCAGGTACAATCTGCTGTAAATGCATCCTATGCTAATTTGCAGACCAGAGGACTCTATGGAAGAAATTTTTTCTTTGCTATGGACCTAATGGGGCACGATGCTTTAGGAAATCCACAATTAGAAGGAAACAAAAAACCTTTTCAGGATTTTTCTTTTAATGCTGGTAACGACATCATTCAGTATTATTGGGAAGCTTGTTTTCTTGGAATCTCGAGAGCAAATTTTGTGCTTGATAATGAACCGAAAATCAATGCCTTAGCAGATGTGATTTTATCAAAAGAGCAGAAAAACAAATTTTTAGGAGAAGCTCATTTTTTAAGAGCCTACTATTATTTTCTATTAGTGAAACGTTTTGGAGATCTGCCAATTTACGAAACAGGAACTATTGTCGGAAAAGCAAGAAGTCCTAAAGCAGACGTATATGCTTTAATTGAGAAAGACCTTGTATTTGCATCTCAAAATCTCTTGTCAAAAGCGAATGAATCAGCAGGAAGAGCTAATAAACAAGCTGCTTTTGCTTATTTGGGTAAAGTATTATTATATCAAAAGAAATATGATGAAGCCCTGACCGCTCTTAATCAGGTAACAGGATATAGCCTTGAAGATAAAGGTAGTTTTTACAACAACTTTATGGCAGCAACAGAACACGGAAAAGAATCTATTTTTGAAATTGAGTTTGACGAAAAAAATGGAACAGGTGATCAATGGGGAGCTGTTGGTGATAGTGGCGGAACTGGTTTTGACGAGTCAACACTAAGAGGTCAGGAATATGGTAACCTAAGCTGGTACAATGTATATCCGTCAGACGATTTGTTAGATTCTTATGAAACAGGCGATAATCGTTTTGGAGATACTTTTTATGTACCGGGCTCCACTTATTTAAAAGGAGGAACTAAGGTAATGACAGCAGCTAATTTTACCACATCTGCAGGTATTAGAAGAGCAGGCTGGAAAAAATATCAAAACTATTATGAAAGAGAAGATGAAGCGACGCGATCAAGCATTAACTTCAAAGTGATGCGTTACGCAGATGTACTGCTTATGAAAGCCGAATGTGAAAACCAAAGAGCAGCAGGTTCACAGGCAGCAGCCATTGCTTATATAAAAGAAGTAAGGGACAGAGCTAATTTAGCCACTAATATTGCTGCGACAAAAGATGCTGTTTTTACAGCCATCGTTCATGAACGTAAGGTAGAATTAGCAGGCGAACAATCTCGTTTTGATGATATCATAAGATGGGGTATTGCAAATACAGAACTGCAGGGTACTGGTTTTACTGCCGGTAGAAGCGAGTTATGGCCAATACCGAATAGAGAAACATCTTCTAATCCGAATATAAAACCCAGCGATAATAATCCCGGTTATTAAGATAATTTAAATTTTGGTTAGTTTAAGTTAGTGTTTGACAAACAGCGCATAGTCATGATGCGCTGTTTATTTTTATATGCGATTTAAAGGGACAATATTTCTATAAATAAGTCAGGTTAAGAGAATAATTCTAAGTTAAGTTCTTACTTCTGTTTTTCTTTGGAATACAGTCAGATAAGGAACGTTTAATTGGCTTGGAGGTTAACTATCAGAAAAAATAAACATGGTTAAAATTTTAAATTTCAAAACGCAGTATCTGGTTAGGACCCGGTACACGGTAATGATTCTTGTGTTAATGTTTCCCGTTCCGGGAATTAGTCAAAATAATAATAATAAGACAGATCAATCAGAATTCAAAACGCCCCAATACCGGAATCTTTTCAGAGAAGCAGGGTATAGTCAGATTGAAATAGACAAAAAATTGCATAAAGCTTATTATGATATTTTTGAAGGTCCAAACCGGGTTTATTTTGAAGAAGGAGATTCTTTAGGATATGTTTCTGATATTAAAAATAAAGATGCCCGTACCGAAGGAATGTCATATGGAATGATGGTGGCAGTTCAACTCAATAAAAAAGACGTTTTTGATCGTCTCTGGCGGTGGTCTGTAAAATACATGCAGCACCAAAATGGACCAAGAGAAGGTTATTTTGCATGGAGTGTAAATCCACAGACCAAAAAGAAAAATTCCCCCGGTTCCGCTTCAGATGGAGAATTGTATTATATAACCAGTCTGCTTTTTGCTTCAAACAGATGGGGTAATAGTACCGGAATACAGTATTACAATGAAGCCAGAAGAATATTGGATGCCATGTGGAAAAAAGATGGCACAGATAATATACATAATCTTATCAATACCGAACATAAGCAGATTTCCTTTGTGCCGGAAGGAGGCGGGTATAACTGGACGGATCCTTCTTATCATCTTCCTGCATTTTATGAAATATGGGCATTGTACGCTAAAGATGGCCACGAACAGTTTTATAAAGAATGTGCCGATGTTTCGCGTAACTTTCTGCATAAAGCCTGTCATCCTGTAACGGGTTTAAATACAGATTATACCGAATTTAATGGAGAACCACACCCTACATCCTGGATGCCGGCGGCTTTTCGCTATGATTCCTGGCGTGTTCCTATGAATGTAGCGATGGATTATACCTGGTATGGAAAAGATAAAAAATGGCAGGAAGATTATGCCGGAAAATTTCAAAATTTCCTGAGATCTAAAGGACTAGATACTTATGAAGATCAGTTTAATACAGATGGTTCTACTCCCGATTTTATTCTTCAGGCCGGTCCGGTGAAAAAACTCAGACATTCGATCGGATTAGTGTCAACAGCAGCAACGGCATCATTAGTCAATCCCGACAAAGCAAGTATGGATTTTGTGCATGCAATCTGGAACGCCAGGTTAGAACCCTATGATGACGGTTACTTTGATCCGTACTACGATGGGTTAATGTATCTTTTCAGTTTAATGCATCTTAGCGGGAACTATCAAATCATAACACCGGAGATTAAAAAATAGAAAAGACGAAAAAAGTATTTCATTCGTATCATATTGCTATTTATTTTGGCAGGATGTAAGGTTTTGTACCTATAAGTGAGACTTCTGTTTAAAATAAATTTAGAAATAGAATACCTAAATTGATTTTTTATTCTTCTACAGTTGAATTATCTGTAAAATTAGTTTATAATTGTTTCTTTTATATAATTTTAAAAAGAACATATTTATTTTGAAGTACTTTGTTTTACATCTTCTTCTGCTAATTAGTTTTACATCTTCCGTTTTTTCACAGGATTATCCGGTTAAATTTCTTGATATTTCTGATGGGATGTCCAATAATTCCGTAACAACCATTTTTCAGGATAGTGATAATTATATGTGGTTCGGAACTTATGACGGGCTTAATCGATACGATGGATATAATTTTAAAGTTTTTCGTAACAGAATAAACGATAAAAAATCGCTGCCTTTCAATACAATCTACAATATCGAAGGTGATTCTGAAAATAATATCTGGGTAGGAGGTTCTAACGGGCTGTGCATTTACAATAAGACCAGCGGAAAGTTTCATTCAGCAGAATATTGGGATTCAAAAAACAAAACAAAAATCATAAAAGATATTATTCATCAAACTACTTCTGTTTCAGATGATTTGATATTGGTTGCTTCACAAAGTCTGGGCCTGATAGCATTTGAAAATGGATCGTTTGTTGGAAAACAGGTACCATTACAAGTTTTAGGCAATAAAATAAATGTAGCCAATTATGATGCAATAGCGGTTCAGGATGCCAACAATAAAGAATATGCCTGGGTATATATCCGAAATATTGGTATTTGTGTCTACCATTATAAAGCTAAAAAGTTACAGGTTAATTTCCCGCTTTCAATAGAAGTAAAAGCAATGAAACTTTCTTCCGACGGAAATCTCTGGTTAGGAACCGATGAAGGACTGTTTTTGTTTGATGTCAGGACAGGCTTGCTTTCAGCAAATTATTTTTCTGTTAAATGCAGTGTTTCCGATATTCTTTTAGATAAAAAAAAGGAACTCTGGATTACCACAGACGGATGCGGGATTTATAAAGTCAGCGGGAAAGATAAAAAAGCAGTTTCCTATAATACTTTAAAAAATAACCCGCTTGTAAAAAGTAATTCCGTTTGGAGTTTATATGAAGACAAATCAGGGAATAAGTGGTTTGGAACTTTGCGTGGCGGAATTAGTATGCTGAGCAGTACAGCGAAGTATTTTAAAACCATAAAATACAATGCCACAGATCCGGCAGAAAACTTTATTCTTTCTTTTTGTGAAGACGAAAAGAAAAATGTCTGGGTTGGTACAGACGGTGCAGGTTTAAAATATTGGGACAGGAAAAAAAATACTTACATCAGTTACAGCAACAAAATTTCGAGTGGTTTTATTACCGGGATTGTCCGTGATGATACTAACGAAATTTGGCTTTCTACCTGGGCTGGCGGTATAAACAAAATCAATCCGAAGACCAATACTGTAACAAAATACTCCTGTTATAATCCGATAACAAAACAAATCGAGAAAAATATATGGTTTGTATACAAAGATTCTAAGGCCAATATTTGGGCAAGTGCAACAAATGAAGGTTCATTATATCTTTTTGACCGGAGAAAAAATGATTTTGTGCTTTTTGATAAATCAATCAAAAATCTGCAATGTATGATTGAGACCAGCGACGGAAAACTTTGGGGAGGCAATTATACCAGTTTGTTTTCTATAGAAAAAGGAACCCGAAAAATCAATAAAGTAAACATTGGAAACCCGGTTAGATGCATTCATGAAGACAAAGACAAAAATCTCTGGCTGGGAACACAGGAAGGCGGTCTGCTTTTATTTGACAGAAAAACAAATACTTTCAGGAGACTTACAACAGACGATGGCCTGCCTTCTAATACGGTTCTCAGATTACTGGAAGACAAGCAGGGGAACTTGTGGATGAGCACCTATAATGGAATTTGCCGATTTGATAAAAAGCAAAAAACCTTTCGGAATTTCTCTGTAAACGATGGTTTGCAAAGTAATCAGTTCAGTTTTAATGCCGGAATTAAATTGTCGACAGGAGAATTTATTTTTGGAGGAATTAATGGATTCAATATCTTTTTTCCGGAAGCCATAAAAGGATTTGATCAGGATAATAAGTTGCTGCTCACCGATTTTTACGTAAACAATCAGCCGATTGAAGAAAGCGAAAATGAGATTAATTATGATGCAGTTTCAGGAAAAATCAAAGAAGTAAGCCTGCCCTACGATCAAACGACTCTCTCACTCGAATTTGTAGCATTGGACTATAATAATGCCGATAAAATAAATTATGCCTATTTTTTAGATGGGTGGGACGAACAATGGAATTTTGCACGCCAGGCCAGAAAAGCAAATTATGCAAGGTTAACCGAAGGTAAATATATTTTTAAGGTAAAAACAACCAATTTTAAAGGCGGCTGGAACAAAGAAGTCAGTCTGATTACCATAGAAATTCTTCCGCCGTGGTACAGAACATGGTGGGCCTATACGCTGTATTTACTGGCTGTTTTAGGAATTCTTTTTGCTTATTTGGAATACAATAGGAATAAGGAAAAACTAAAGTATAAAGTAAAAATCGCTGAGCTGGAAAGCAAGAAAGAAAAAGAAATCGCAGAAAAGCAGTCTTCCATGTTTACTTATATATCGCACGAATTTAGAACGCCGCTTTCGCTGATTATAAATCCGCTGAAAAAAGCAGTTCAAAAAGAAAATGTCGAAAATGGTTCTTCTGGAAGTGATTTGGCGATTGCACATAGAAATGCCAGACGACTTTTGAGTTTGGTAGATCAATTGTTACTTTTCAGAAAAGCCGAAAATGATGCAGATTCACTGCGATTATCTACAATTAATGTTAATAATCTTTGTAATGAAGTTTATCAATGTTTTGTAAATCAGGCAAAAGATAAAAATATTCAATACAATTTTAATGTTCCGGACCACGAAATTGTAATTACAGGAGATTATGAAAAAATCGAAATCTCCTTGTTCAATCTAATGTCAAATGCCTTTAAATATACTCCGATTGGCGGTGAAATTCATTTAAGGCTTACAGAAAATGACACTGAAGTAGCACTTGAAATCTCAGATAACGGGGATGGAATTGAAAAGAAAGATATTGATGCAATCTTCGAAAAATTCAAACAGATCAATTCAAAAGTATCCGTTGGAACAGGTTTCGGAATTGGGCTTTATATTGTGAAATATTTTGTTGACAAACACAAAGGAACCGTAAGCTGTAGCAGTGAAATTGGAAAAGGGAGTACTTTTAAACTGAATTTCTTAAAAGGAAAAAGCCATTTTGAAGATGTTGAAATTAACAGCGAAATCCCGCAGAGAAGTCAATTGTTCGATGAATTGATTTTTGATGATATCGAAGAGAGTCAGTTTTCGAATACTTCTGCTTCCGACCATGATTTCCAAAAAATCATGCTTACGGATAAACGTACCGTTTTAATTATTGATGATAATGCAGAAATAAGAGCTTATTTAATTAAAATGTTTTCAGAGAATTATATTGTTTACAGTGCTGAAAACGGAGAAGAAGGTCTAAAACTAACCAAAAAGCATATGCCGGATTTGGTAATCAGTGATATTGCTATGGAGCAAATGGACGGTTTAGAATTATGCAGGAAAATCAAGGAAAACAGTGCTTTGTCCCATATTCCGATAATCTTATTAACAGCATCCAAAAATGCAGAAACTCATTTACAGGGAATCAGCGACGGAGCCGACGATTATATCACAAAACCTTTTGATGATGATATATTGCTGGCGCGTGTAGAATCCTTGCTTAAAAACAGAGATAACCTGCGTCTGTATTTTCTGGACAGTATTACGCTTAAAGAAAACACACATAAAGTTCCCGTAGAATATCAGGAAATCCTAAAAAGATGTATCGATATTGTCGAAGCTAATATTCATAAAAGAGACTTTACCATAAAAAATTTCGCTATGGAAATGGGAATGAGCCACAGGACACTCTACACTAAAATTAAAATCATTTCGGGGCAGACTTTAAATGCTTTTATTCGTTCGGTCCGAATCAGAAGAGCGGCCATGTTAATGCTGACAGAGAATATTAATATTACTCAGGCAAGTGCAGAAGTTGGTTTTGAAGACCCAAAATATTTCAGACAGCAGTTTGTAAAACTCTTCGGAATGACACCTTCGGAATATATTAAAAAGTATAAAGCCTCCTTCAATTCAGATTTAAATATTATCAAATAAATCCACTTCAGACTTCCTGTATCCTTGCATTTATTTTTGTTTTTTTGTATCGCGAAACTTTTTTGTATTGAAACTAAAACGTTTGAGTGCTAAAATATCCGGTAATTTTATAATTGCGTATTCTTTAAAAATAGACTCTTATTATTTCGTACTCGGTAAATTTAAGTACAATTTAATGGTTAATTTCGATTTTGACCTCCTTTTTTTTCCATTTTACCCCTCCTTGAAACTTTAAACTACCCATTACTTTGCATTAATAGTAATCGATTGTTAGTTAAGATTGCTGTGCAGGATATAAGTGTTTGTTTTAAGATTAGTTTTTATCTGTCTTAAAGAATTGAGTCTCTTTAAAATTGGATAGTAAAAGTTAATTTTAGCGTTACTTATCTAACCCGTAGTCTAAAATCTACGGGTTTTAAATAAAATAAATACTGTTTCTAATAAAGTCTGAACAATATCAAGAATTATATAAAAAAAGAAAAACACACACCTGAACTATTAACCAAACCAAATAATATGAATACAAACAGATAACCAATTTTTGCTTCTTGGTGCAAACCTCAAATCAGGAAGCATAAACCACGAAAACGAACCAATACTATAAAAAGTTTTCAAATTTTAGCATAAAAACAAACTAACTGACCTAACCTTAAAAATTAAAGAAATGAAAAAAAATGTATTTTTATTTTTTCTTGCCCTTTTTGCTGTCCTTTTTTCCGGATGCCAGAATAACGAATCAGAATACCCAAGTTCTGATAATCCTACGGTGGTTGTATCTACAAAAGAAATTTATGGTGCACCGAGTAGAAAATTTGAAATTAAAGCCGCTGTCAACGATGACTTAGGACTAAAGAGTGTAAGGATTCAAATTCCGGAATTATCTCTTGACAAACTGATTACGTTTGCTTCCGATCCTTTGCTTAAATCGTATGACTTGAGTTATTTTTTTGAAATTCCTGCAAACAGGGGAACTTCAGAAGCTTTCAAAATAAAACTGACTATTACAGACGTTTCTGAAAATGCCGTAGATGAGGAAATCAATCTTCGCTTAGACGGAGAATTTGCAGCACCGTCAATCACTATGATTACGCCAAAAGACGGAGCAGTCGTTTTGTTGTCGACAAGCAATCAATTGCCCGTAAATTTTGTTGTAAACGATGATTCAGGTATTGATTATATTCAAATAAAAAGTGAAGCTCTTGGTATCGATGAAACAATTCAATTAGAAGGTTCGCCTCAGTCGTATACTTTCAATAAAACGTATACACTGCCGGTAACCGCAGATAATTATGTTTTAACGATTACGGCAAAAGATAAATTCGTGCTTCCAAACACAGGAACCTTAAATGTAAATATCGTTGCCACAAACGAATATCCTGCAATTTATTTATGCGATCAGCCAAAAGGAACTAACCTTACGACGGATGCAGTTGGAGTTCCGATGTATTTCCACGAAAAAAACGGACAGGATTTCGAATTCAAATATTATGCTGATAAAGACAATAAGGAAATTTATTTCTTAGGTCAGGAATCCGATTTTGCACCACATTGTTTTGGTTTAA
>JBDTNT010000026.1:0-25612 GCA_039933615.1 Flavobacterium sp.
GAATTATTAGGCATCCAAAATGAAGAAATGGCCATGCTGTTGCAGGTAACGCGCAGCACAGTACGTGGTTAATGTGTACACTGGTAAAACGCGATCTGCCTGTAGCAGCCAAACATAATAACTTTCTTACTCAATAAAATAAAAATCAGTATTTCAAAATATTCAATACTTAGTCTTTCTTTAAAATTGGAGGACGTTAGATCTGGTTACTGACTCTCCCATAATCCTGCTAAATGATTCTGATTTATTTTAATTCTCTGTTTTAATTATTTGAGACACTATATTGTTGTTTGTTTTGTTTTTTTCATCTGGCTGGCAGCCACCAACTGCAATTTTAACTTTACCGCTGTATTGTTTTAAATTGCCTTCAGTTGTAACATACGACAAGTCTTCCGGCGAAAGCTTAAAAGTGATTATTTTACTTTCCCCGGATTTTAAGTGAAGCCGTTCAAATCCTTTTAGGCTTTTTAAAGGCGCTTTAATTCCTAAATCCTGATTGATCACATACAATTGCGCTACTTCTTCACCTTCCATTTTACCTGTGTTGGTTATTCTTACAGAAATCGAGTTGTCCTGACCCTTTTTTATTTTAGAAGAAGCTTTTAACTGATCATATTTAAAGCTCGTATAGCTTAGTCCGTAACCGAAACTATAAAGAGGAGTGCCGGTAAAATAACGATAGGTTTTGTTGTCCATACTATAATCAACAAAAGAAGACAGATCAGAGTCGCTTTTATAAAAAGTCACAGGGAGTCTTCCTGCAGGATTATAATCCCCAAAAAGAATATCAGAAACTGCGGTACCGGCAGCCTGTCCGCCATACCAGGCGTTTAGAATTGCAGGAATATTTTCTGCTTCCCATGGAATGGCTATTGCGCTTCCGGTCATCATGACGAAAACGACTGGCTTTCCCGAAGATCTCAAGGCTTTTAAAAGCTCAGTCTGAATTTGTGGGAGCAGGATAGAAGTACGGTCTCCGCCTTTGAACCCCGGAAAATTAACCGTCATTTCCTCGCCTTCCAGCTGTGGGGATATTCCACCAACGTAAATAAAAGCATCGGCATCTTTATTACGTTCAACTAATTTTTTTAAATCAGTTTTCTCAAAATTTCCCGTATTCAATGCCACGTTAGCTTTTCCTTCTCCCTGCCAGTATTCCAGGACCAGATTGTAAATGGTATTTTTTTTGGTGTTTAATTTAAAAGTCTTTTCTCCCCATCTGTTCTTTTTCCAGGCATTTACAACCTCTTTTCCGTCAATTAAAAAACGGTAGCCATCGTCTGCACTAAGCTCAAAAGTAATTGAACCGTCCTGGTCTGCAGTAAAGTTTGTGGTGTAACGTGCCGAGAAATGGTTTGCTTTAATATTTTTGACCACAACTTCGCCTTCCTGCCAGAAATTATTGATTTCCGATTCTGTCCGAACGGCTTCAGGTTTTCCGGTCAGCTCGGTATTCTTGTAATATTCGGCTTTAAAACCTTGTTTTCCTTCATAAGAATATTGGTTTTTAAGATCCTGATAGACCAATAGAGTATCGTTGGTAAAGTTGATTGCTTTTTCATAAATGACTTCAGTTTTAGTACCCACCTTTTCTTTAATTCCCTGTAATACAGTTGTAAGTTTACTGGGAGTTCCGTTATAATTTCCCAATATAGAAATTGAATTATCGGCATTCGGGCCCAGCACTACAATCTTTTTCAGGTTTTTGTTTAAAGGCAGGGTATTTTTTTCATTTCGGAGTAAAACCATTGATTGCCTTGCCATTTTTAAGGCATGTTCCTGGTGTTCGCTGCTTTCTAAAACAGATGATGGCGTCTGGGCATATTTTACCATTGCGACAGGATCAAACATTCCCAGTCTGAAACGAATCATAAAAAGGCGTTTTACAGAAATATCAATTTGTTTTTCACTGATTTTTCCATTTTTTACTGCCTGAACCAAAGCTTTGTAAGCATCTGTACCGCAATCAATATCTGTACCGTGAAAAACCGCATCTGCAGAAGCCGTTTCAGCATCGGGATGAGTTTTATGGTTTTTAAAGAAATCGTCAATTGCCCAGCAGTCAGAAGTTACATAACCATTAAATTTCCATTGATTTCTCAAAATATCCGTCATAAGGATATCACTGGCACAACAGGGCTGGGTTCTAAACGCATTATAGGCGCACATGACACCGGCAACTTTAGATCCGGTAATTAATTTTTTAAAAGCAGGAAGATAAGTGTCCCAAAGTTCATACGGCGTAACATCAACATCAAAAGTATGGCGTAAAGATTCCGGCCCGCTGTGTACGGCATAATGTTTTGCACAAGCGGCAGCTTTTAGGTATTTGGGATCATCTCCCTGTAAACCTTTTACAAATGAATCTCCTAAAATTCCCGTAAGATAAGGATCTTCTCCATACGTCTCCTGTCCGCGTCCCCAGCGGGGGTCACGAAAAATATTAATATTTGGCGTCCAGTAGGTGAGGCCTAAGTAGCGTTCGTTTGTCCGGTTTAATTCGACGGCCTTATTATATATTGCCCTTCCTTCGAGTGCTGAGTAATCGGCCATCTTAAAAAGCGAATTTTTATCAAAAGTTGCAGCCATGGCGATGGCCTGTGGATAAACTGTTGTTTTAAAAGGAGTTCTTGCTACGCCGTGCAAGGTTTCATTCCACCAGTCGTAAGCCGGAATTTCCAGTCTTGGGATTGCCGGAGCAGCGTTTAACATCTGTGCTACTTTTTCTTCCAGAGTCAATTGGCTTACCAGATTATCTACGCGTTCTTCAAAAGTCAGGTTGGTATCCTGAAATGAAAATTTTGGCGCTTTATTTTGTGCAGAACACCAAAACGAAATTAATAATAAGAGTTGAGAAGCTATATTTTTTGTTTTCATATAGTGATTTTTTAAATTTATGGAGACTATATTTAGTGAAGGTATTTTGGTATCAAATGAATTGCAACCGATTGTGTAAAGAAAAGAAAATAATTTTTAATTAAAAGTTTTTATTCAAATAAAAATATCATTTTTTTGTTTTATAAGTTAATTTTATATAATTAATAATGTATTTAATTCAATTTATAAATAATTTATTATAATCAATAAGACATATAATAATTTTTTGAGGTATTAGAGATGTCTTTAAATTCTATATATTTACGTCTAATTATATACTAATGGAAGAGCACAGACATGTAACGATTTATGATATTGCCGAGAGACTGAATCTTGCTACATCAACGATTTCAAGAGCCTTAAAAGACCATCACAGCATAAGTGACAAGACGATAAAAAAAGTAAAAAAAACTGCCGAAGAAATGGGTTTTGTCCCTAATACAATGGCTGCAGGTCTGCGAGGTAATAAATCCAGGACGATTGGTGTTTTAATTCCAACTATTACACAGCCCTTTTTGTCTTCTTTAATCAGTGGTATAGAAGTTACAGCTCAAAAATCTGAATATTCGGTTATTATTATGCAGTCGCATGATTCTTATGAGGAAGAGGTGAATATGGCCAAGTCATTGTACAGCAGTCGTGTAAGCGGTGTCATTTGTTCACTGGCAATGGAAACGAAAGATACATCTCATTTTCACCAATTTTCCAATAATAATATCCCGCTTGTTTTTGTTGATCGTGTTCCAAGAGATTATAATACCTTCAGGGTAGTCATTGATAATTATACAGCAGGTTATAAAGCGACCAAACATCTTATCGATCAGGGATGCAAAAGAATTGCACATTTGACTGCCGGTTCAGAGTTTGGAAATCTTTACAATGAAAGAAAAAGAGGCTTTATTGATGCTATGACAGAACATGGTCTGCCTTTGGATGATGATCTTATCGTTAATTTGAAAACAATGACTTATGATGAAGGAGTCAGGGCCTGTAACAAGCTGTTTGATTTAAAACCAATCCCGGACGGGCTTTTTGCACCTGGAGATATTCTTGCGGTAAGTGCCGTGCAGACAGCAAAAAAAAGAGGTATTAAAGTGCCTGAAGATTTTGCGGTAATTGGTTTTAATAATGATCCTATTTCCGAGATAATCGAACCTAATATATCGACAATTACACATCCTGCTGAGAAAATGGGAAAAGCAGCAGCCACTATTATTATTGAAAACATTAAGTCCCTTAAGGAAGAAGAGGAAGAAGCTAAAGAGATTACGTTTCTTAATACTGAAGTCCTGATTCGGGAATCCTCTAAGAAGATTTAGATTCATTTATTTTTCTACTATTTATAAACTGTTAATGCATTTTTGTATTAACAGTTTTTTTTTTGGAGATTGAAATTGGTACTCATCCAACAGTTTTTATGGCTCTATATAACGGCTGCATTTTGTTAATTAAATTTAAGTCAAAACCAAAAGCTGATATTTTATTTTTTTTATTGGACATTTGTTGTATTTTAGCACAACCGATTGCAATTGAATTAATATTTTTAATAATGTATTTTTTTAGCTTTAATTTTATTAAATAATCTTATTTAAGCTAAAATGTATGATTTATGGTTAAATAAAAAAAAGATAAAAATGGAGTATAGTAAAACGAGTTTTTTGAGATTGATTGTCCTGTTTTTTGCAGTTCATTGGTCGGCATCAGCTCAAAAAGATTATAAATTATGGCTTCAGTACAATACGATTGCCAACATTGATCTGAAAACGAAATATCTTTCGGATATAAAGGGAATTGCTTCTTTTGGGAATTCTGAAACCAGTACTATTTCCGTTACAGAATTAGGTACAGGTTTGGCAGATATGCTTGGAACTAAAATAGCAGTTAAATCAAAATTAGACGAAGCTTCCATTATTATAGGTTCCCAACTTTCTTTAAATCCGGAAATTCAAAAGGCAGCCGGAACGGATCTGAATCAAATAAATGATGAAGGTTTTATCATAAAAACAATTTCAATAAAAAACAAAAAATATATTTTAATCAGTGGTAAAAAAGAAATTGGAGTTTTATATGGCGTTTATAGTTTTTTAAGATTGTTACAGACCAGTAAATCTATTTCAAATTTAAATATAACAGATTCACCAAAAACGAATATTAGAATATTAAACCATTGGGATAACTTAGACAGAACTGTAGAAAGAGGCTATGCCGGATTTTCTTTGTGGAACTGGCAGAAATTACCGGATTTTATAGACCACCGGTATATTGATTATGCCAGAGCTAATGCCTCAATAGGAATTAACGGAATTGTTTTGACAAATGTCAATGCAAATGCGTTGATTTTGACACCCCAATATTTAGAAAAAGTAGAGGCCTTAGCGAATGTTTTCAGGCCATACGGAATAAAAGTTTATCTAACGGCCCGTTTTTCTGCACCAATAGAAATTGGAGGTTTAAAAACTGCAGATCCAATAGACAGGGATGTGATCAATTGGTGGAAGGCTAAGGCGAAAGAAATATATAAACGGATTCCTGATTTTGGAGGATTTTTGGTAAAAGCAAATTCGGAGGGTCAGCCAGGTCCCCAGAATTACAAAAGGGATCACGTTGACGGAGCCAATATGCTTGCCGATGCTGTGGCGCCTTTTGGAGGTATTGTTATGTGGAGGGCGTTTGTATATTCAGAACATGATACTAATGATCGCGCAAAACAAGCTTACGCTGAATTTCAGCCTTACGACGGAAAGTTTAGGGAAAATGTAATCATTCAGGTAAAAAACGGCGCGATCGATTTTCAGCCAAGAGAACCTTTTCATCCTTTGTTTGGTGCAACACCAAAAACTCCATTAATGATGGAATTTCAGATAACACAGGAATATTTAGGGTTTAGCACCCATTTGGTTTATCTGCCAAAATTATTTCAGGAAGTTTTAGAATCAGATACGTACCAAAGAGGAAAAGGTTCTACAGTTGCAAAAGTCATTGACGGTTCTTTATATAAAAATAAAATTACCGGAATTGCAGGCGTTGCCAATATCGGAAATGACATTAACTGGACCGGACATCCTTTTGCGCAGGCAAATTGGTATGGTTTCGGAAGGCTGGCATGGGATCCGTATTTGGATTCAGAAACTATTGCTGATGAATGGCTGAGATGTACTTTTTCTAATGACGAAAATTTTATTAGGCCTGTAAAAGAAATGATGATGATATCGCGTGAAGCAGTTGTGAATTATATGACGCCTTTAGGTTTGCATCATATTATGGACACAGGACATCATTATGGCCCGGGACCCTGGGTGAGTAATTTATCAAGACCGGAATGGAATCCGGTCTATTATCATAAAGCAGATAAAAACGGAATTGGTTTTGACCGGTCAAAAACAGGAACCAATGCAGTTTCTCAATATGCACCGGAAGCAGCAAATGTTTTTAATAATTTAGATACTTGTCCTGAAAAAGATTTATTGTGGTTTCATCATGTTTCCTGGGATTATAAACTAAAAGACGGTCATAATCTTTGGGACGCAATGGCATTGCGATATCAGGAAGGTGTAAATCAGGTCGAAACAATGCAGGAAACCTGGAATAAAACAGAAAAATATATTGACAGTGAGCGTTTCAAAGAAGTTCAGATGTTGTTGAATATTCAATACAAAGAAGCAAAATGGTGGCGTGATGCGTGTCTGTTGTATTTTCAGCAGTTTTCTGGTAAAGAATTACCGGAAGGTGTAGAAAAACCAACACATACTTTAGCGTATTTCCAATCTTTAAAGTTTCCATTTGCACCTGGAAATTAATTATACAAATAAAAAAATTATGAGCACAAAAACTGCAATTGTAACAGGAGGAAACTCTGGTTTAGGTTTTGCCACAGCAAAAAAATTATGTGATAACGGAATCACAACTTATATTATAGGAAGGTCTAAAGAAAAAACAGAAGAAGCCTGCCGTGAAATTGGCGCAAATGCAATTCCGGTTTTATACGACCTGAATGATATTGCCGGAATTCCAGTAATGATTGAGAAATTAACCAAAAATACGCCAATAGATATTTTGGTGAACAACGCTGGAATAAACCTTAAAAAGGAATTTCTGGACGTAACAGATGAAGATTTCCTGGCAATAATTCATACCAATTTATTGAGTGTTTTTGCCGTAAGTAAAGCAGTTGTAAAAAATATGAAAGACAATAACGGGGGAAGTATAGTAAACATCAGTTCAATGGCATCTCAATACGGAATTCCAAAAGTAATTGCGTATTCGGCAAGTAAAGGTGCGATAGAATCTATGACAAGAGCTATGGCGGTAGAATTGGCCCCGTTTGGAATTCGTGTAAATTGTATTGCACCGGGTTTCATTAAAACAAAAATGTCGGCAAAAGCTTTGGACAACGATCCGGAAAGAAAGAGTAAAGTGCTTTCAAGAACGCCAATGGGTATTTTGGGAGAACCATCGGATATTGCAGATGCCGTATATTATTTTGCATGCAGTGAATCTAAATATACAACCGGAACGATACTGCCCGTTGACGGAGGAAACAGTATCGGATTTTAACCTTAAATTGTAAGTAACCATGATAAAGATGCAACAGACAATGCGATGGTTTGGCCCTCAGGACAGCGTAAGTCTAATCGATATAAAGCAAGCCGGAGCATCAGGAATTGTCACCGCTTTACACCATATTCCTGTTGGCGATGTCTGGGATATTGAAGCAATAAAAACCCGACAGGAAATAATAAGAAAGGCAGGTTTGGAGTGGACAGTTGTAGAAAGTCTGCCGGTGCATGAAGAGATAAAGAGAGCTTGTGGAAACCATAGGAACTATATAGAAAACTATAAACTAAGCTTAAAAAACCTGGCCAGATGCGGCATTAAAATTATTACTTATAATTTTATGCCGATTTTAGACTGGGTTCGTACCGATCATAATTTTATCAATAAAGACGGGAGTAAAGCACTGCTTTACAATCAGGCAGCATTTACTTATTTTGATATTTTTTTATTAAAAAGACCAAACTCAGAAAATGATTATTCCGAAAAAGAAAAAGAAGAAGCGCTGGAGTTTGGAAGTAAACTTTCTGAAGCAGAAAAGGAATTACTTTTTAAAAATGTATTATTAGGACTTCCCGGGAGCACAATAAATTTTACGGCAGAAGAGATCCTTTCCCTATTGAACAATTATGTTGCAATAGACAATATAAAACTGAGGGAAAACCTGATTTACTTTTTATCGGAAGTAGCTCCCGTTGCAGAAAGACACGGTTCTAAATTAGCGATTCATCCTGATGATCCTCCATTTTCTGTTTTAGGATTACCGCGTATCGTTTCAACAGAGGAAGATATAAAAGCGATTTTTGAAGCAGTTCCCTTACCGGCAAACGGGCTTTGTTACTGCACAGGTTCATTAGGGGCAAATCCGAAAAATAACCTGGAGAAAATTATTGAGGATTTTGGAGATCGAATTCATTTTCTGCATTTGAGAAATACGATCCGCGAAAGCCCGGCTGTTTTTAGGGAATCAGAACATTTAAGCGGAGATACCAATATAGGAGCAATTGTAGAAAAACTTCTCTTATTAATGAATAAAACAAACATAAGTCTGCCAATGCGACCTGATCATGGATTTCTTCACGCAGTTGAGGAAGGAAAAGAGCTCTATCCCGGCTATTCCTTGACAGGAAGACTAAAAGGCCTTGCCGAATTAAGAGGATTAGAAATGGGAATCGCTTACAAATTGTATCAGTCTGTATAAAGTTATGTCTATAAATAATTAAAAATAAAATAATGAAATTAATCAATCAATATCTACTGCTTCTGTCCGTGATGATTGTATGCAGTTGTAATGCTCAAAAAGCAAAAGAAAACACAGCTTCTTTAAAAAATAGTTATAAAAAAGATTTTTATATCGGAACCGCATTGAGTGCCGACCAGATTGAAGAGAAAAATACAAAAGAAAATTCTTTAATAAAAAAAGAGTTTAATGCAATTACTGCAGAAAATATTATGAAGTCAATGTTTGTACATCCGGAAAAAGATAAATACAACTTTGCTATGACCGATAAATTTGTTGCTTATGGCAAGAAAAACAAAATGTTTATTCACGGGCATACTTTAATCTGGCATAGTCAGCTGGCACCCTGGATGGAACAAATTAAAGACAGTACTGAAATGAAAGCCTTTATGCAGGATCATATCACCACAATTGTTTCTAAATATAAAGGAAGGATTAATTCTTGGGATGTTGTAAATGAAGCTTTAAATGACGACGGAACTTTGAGAAAATCTGTTTTCTTAAATACACTTGGAGAAAGATATCTTGCTGATGCCTTTAAACTTGCTGCAAAGGCAGATCCAAAAGTAGATTTATATTATAACGACTACAGTATTTGCGAACCCATAAAGAGAGAAGGCGTAATCAGATTGGTTAAAAAAATTAAAGAAAATGGCGGAAAAATCGATGGTGTAGGTATTCAGGGACATTGGAGATTAGAAAGCCCGTCGTTGGAAGAAATAGAAAAAAGTATTCTGGCTTACTCTGCACTGGGACTTAAAGTCGCTTTTACGGAATTGGATATTACAGTGCTGCAAAATCCATGGGATTTGAAAGGAGCAGATGTAAATCAGAATTTTGAGGGAAGCGCCAAAATGAATCCTTATCCGGAAATGCTTCCGAATTCTGTCCAGACAAGGCTGGCAGAGCGGTATGCTTCGATTTTTAAATTGTTTCTGAAACATAAAGATAAAATTAGCCGTGTTACTTTTTGGGGAGTTCATGACGGGCAATCCTGGCTGAACAACTGGCCGATAAAAGGAAGAACAAATTACCCATTATTGTTTGATAAAGACCTAGAACCTAAAAAAGCCTACTACAGTGTTATGGGGCTTAAGGAAACAAAACAATAATTTTATAGCCTTAAAAACACCGTTTTTAAAATATTTATTAACAATCGGTTGTTTTTCAATAGATTCATCAAATAAAGGAAATAAATTTGCATTATATGTTTTTTTATTTAATTTTACACAACCGATTGTTTAAATGAGTTATGAGGATAAAAGCATAGAGATAAAGGGATTAAAAAAATATGACTTTCGATATTTTATGATCCTTTCGGTCACGCTTTTTGTTAGAAATGACAAAACTGTTGACATTAAAACATTTAAAAAATAAAAACCATTTTTGCTAACATAAACAAAAACTAACCTAACCAAAAAATGCATAACACTTCACAAAAATTATCCATCAAAGAAAAAATTGGATACAGTTTAGGCGACTTGGCTGCCAATTTAGTTTTTCAGACTTTGATGACGTATCTGGCCTACTTTTATACCGATATCTATGGATTGTCGCCTACAGATTCTTCCATAATTATGCTGGTTGTCGGATTAATTGCGGCTTTTATTTTTAATCCTGTTATTGCAATCTTAGCAGATAGAACGAATACCAAATGGGGGAAATTCAGACCTTGGATTTTAGCTACCGCCATTCCTTTAGGATGCGTAGCATTACTGGCTTTCTCGACACCGGATTTCTCGTATCACGGAAAAGTTATCTATGCCGTTATTACTTATACATTTCTGCTGCTCTTTTATGCCGGTAATAATCTGCCTTATTCAGCTTTGAGCGGTGTGATTACGGGCGATATGGGAGAGAGAAACAGTATGTCTTCTTACCGTTTTGTGGCGGTTATGTTTGCGCAGTTCTTTGTTCAGGTTTTTATGCTGGGAATCATCAAAAGTGCGGGACATGGAGACAAAGCAGTTGGGATAGAAAAAGTAATGACCGTATTAGCAATCGTTGGGACAATCATGTTATTAATCACATTTTTGACTACAAAAGAGCGCATTATCCCAAAACCGGAACAAAAATCAAGCATTAAAGAAGATTTAAGCGATCTGATAAAAAACAAACCCTGGATAATTATGCTGACATTGACTACATTAGTGTTTGTTACGCTGGCAATGAAGGGCGGTTCTTATGTGTATTATTTTGAAAATTACGTCAACAAAGAACAGCTGGCTCTTTTTATCCAGCCAATTTTAAATACATTATCACCCATAGGATTAAATCATTTTGGCAATGACCCTGTGTCTGCTGGTTTTGGACTTTTTAATGCCGGCGGTATTATCTTTATGATTGTTGGAATTACGTTGTCTAAAAATCTTGCGGATAAATTCGGAAAACGAAATGTTTTTGGAATATTCCTATTTGTTTCCACATTGTTTATTCTGGGATTTTATTTTCTGCCTTCTGAAGCTATTGCACTAATATTTATTTCTCAAATTCTACATGGATTTTTCTATGGTGTAACAATCCCAATTCTTTGGGCTATGATTGCAGATGTAGCCGATTATTCCGAATGGCTCAATAACCGCCGCGCTACGGCAATTATATTCTCGGCCATGATGGTTGGTCTTAAAGCCGGCCTAAGTATCGGAGGTGCTTTAACAACCCTGTTTTTAGGATTTTTTCATTATGTTCCGAATTCCCTAACACAAAATGATACTGCCATTAACGGAATTAAATTATTAGTCAGTGTTTTTCCGGCAATTCCATTTTTGGCCGGATGCGGGTTATTATTTTTCTATAAAATCGATAAGAAAATGGAGGTTCAGATTGAAGCCGATTTAAAGCATAGAAGAAGTTAAGTATTAATTATAAAAACATAAAATTAGCAGTATGGCTGAAGACAGTATTGAAGAAATTAATTTTGAACAAATTAATAAAGTGGCCATTTCAAAACCCTTAGTATCTCATATATACACAGCAGATCCCTCGGCACATGTATTCAACGGTAAAATATATATTTATCCGTCGCATGATGTAGATGCAGGAATTCCATTCAACGATAATGGTGATCATTTCGGAATGGAAGATTATCACGTTTTTTCGATGGAAAGTATCGATTCGGAAGCAGTTGATAACGGAGTTGCTCTGCATGTAGATGACGTAGCGTGGGCCGAGAAACAAATGTGGGCACCGGATGCGGCGCATAAAAACGGAAAATATTATTTGTATTTCCCCGCAAAACGTCCAAACGGAATTTTTCAGATTGGAGTTGCAGTAAGTGACGCTGCTGTTGGCCCATTTGTGTCAGAGAAAGAAGCGATTAAGGGAAGCTATTCTATAGATCCTGCTGTTTTTGAGGATGAAGACGGAAAACATTATATTTATTTTGGAGGTATCTGGGGTGGTCAGCTGCAGAAATACAGAAACAATATTTATGATGATGCAAACGAAGAACCAACCGGAAACGAACCTGCATTAGGACCAATTGTAGCATTGCTCACACAGGATCTTATGGAATTTGCAGAGGAACCTAAAGAAATTAAAATCATCGATAAAAATGGTGAAACCCTGAAAGCAGGGGATAATGACCGTCGTTTTTTTGAAGCATCCTGGGTGCATAAATACGATGGAAAATATTACTTCTCCTACTCAACAGGAGATACCCATCTTATCTGTTATGCCATCGGTGATAATCCTTACGGACCATTTGTTTATCAGGGGAGGATTTTAAATCCTGTTGTGGGCTGGACATCACACCATTCGATTTGTAAGGTCAATAAAGAATGGTATTTATTTTACCATGATTCCAGTCTGTCAAAAGGAGTAACACATCTGAGAAGTATGAAAGTTACCCGATTAGAACATTTGGAAGATGGCTCAATTGCCACTATAGATCCTTACGGCAAAGAAGCGTAATAAAAGAAGCTTTGTTTATGTAGTTATATGTTTAAATTTTATTTTCTATGAATGGAGATGAAACAAGAAAGAAAACTGTCAGGCATTATATTACAAATAAAATAGAAATTGATTGTGTAATTTTTAATCTTGACAACCACAGTCTTAAAATCCTACTCGTAAAAGAAGTAGATACTGCGGGAAAAATAAATTGGAGATTAGCCAATGATTGTATAAAAGAAGGGGAAACTATAGAAGGTACCGCACATACTATTTTAAAGAAATATACGGACGACAACCACTATTTTATTGAACAATTAAAAGCTTTTGGCTATTCGTCCCGGACTTCATTACAGGAAAATATTGCTATTGCTTATTATGCACTGGTCAAAAGAGACCAAAGTGTTTTGGAAGATGCTCCGGTAAATGAAAATATAAAGTGGATAGGAATTAATGAAATAGCTGATTTAAACGATAAGGATAAAGTAATACTGGATTTTAGTTTGAAGGAATTGCGTAAAAACAGCTGTCAGAGTACAGTAGCATTCAATTTACTGCCTGAAAAATTCACCTTGCTGCAAGTGGTTCATTTATATGAAGAAATTTTAGGTATCGCAATCAATAAATCTAATTTCAGAAGAAAAATTTTTCAGATGGGATTAGTAAAAGATTCCAATGAGAAAGAAGAAAATGTTTCTCATCGTGCGGCAAAATATTATAGTCTAAGTTCGCAGGATCATGAAATGTTACGCTACAGGGAATTAAATTTTAATTTTTAAAAAATGTTGAAACTGAAAAGTGATTTCAAAAACAGGAAAAAAACCAATTTTTTAAATTGGATGTTCTTAGTATAAAAAAATTTCAAAGTATAAACAATCGGTTGTGTTGGGGAATATTTTTATATATTTATTGTTATTGAAATTTAAAGAGTCACAAAAGGAGGATTTTAAATATCTTTTTAAAGTAATAAAAGAAAGGAGTTGAATGATCTGACGCTCCTCAAAAACAAAATTAAGTAGTATAAGTTATGTATTATATAGGATATGATATTGGAAGTTCTTCGGTTAAGGTAGCCTTGGTTGAAGCAGAGACAGGAAAGAAAATTGTTGTTTTGCATGAACCTCAAAACGAAATGGAAATTGTTTCCCTTCATTCGGATTGGGCAGAACAGGATCCTGAAATTTGGTGGCAGCACATTTGTGTTGCCACCAAAAGAGCCATCCGTGAGGCCAATATTGAAGCATCAAAAATTCAGGGTATTGGTATTTCATATCAAATGCACGGATTGGTTATTGTTGATGATAGCGGAAATCCGTTGCGTAATGCCATTATTTGGTGTGACAGCAGAGCAGTTGAAATCGGAAATCAGGCATTTGAAGAACTTGGACAGGAAAAATGTATGACCCATTTATTGAATTCTCCGGGAAATTTTACAGCCTCAAAATTAAAATGGGTAAAAGAAAATGAACCCGAAATTTATAATAGTATTTATAAATATATGCTTCCGGGCGATTATGTCGCGTACAAACTTACCGGTAAAATCACGACTACAAAAAATGGTCTTTCTGAAGGAATGCTTTGGGATTACAAAGAAAACAAGGTAGCAGACTGGTTGTTGGATCATTACGGAATCAATAAATCAATGACGCCGGATATTGTAGAGAACTTTACAAATCAGGGAGTTTTAAACGAAAAAGCTTCGAAAGAATCCGGGCTTCCAACTGGAATCCCTGTGGTTTACAGAGCCGGTGATCAGCCTAATAATGCCTTAGCTTTGAATGTTTTGAATCCCGGTGAAGTGGCTGCAACTGGCGGAACTTCAGGCGTTTTTTATGCAGTAAGCGAAATGTCTGCGGGAAATAAAAGCACAAGAGTAAACAATTTTGTACATGTTAATTACGAAGAGAAATCCCCCCGAATTGGTAAATTGTTAAACATCAATGGAGCTGGAATACAGTACAGATGGCTGCGAAATAATATGGGAAACGAAACTTACGAATCCATGAACCGAAAAGCGTCTAAAATACCTATAGGGTCTGATGGTGTAGTGGTAATTCCGTTTGGGAATGGTGCAGAACGTATGTTTCATAATAAAAATATCGGCACTCATTTTTTGAACCTGAATTTAAATATTCACAACAGTGCACATCTGTTTAGGGGCTCTTTAGAAGGAATTGCTTTTTCGTTTGTGTACGGAATGGAATGTTTGAAAGAAGATAATGCTGTAATTGATGTGATCAGAGCAGGAAATGATAATTTGTTCCGTTCAGAAATATTTTCGAATACTGTTGCAACTCTGATCGGTCATGAAATAGAAATTTACAATACAACAGGTGCCGTTGGAGCAGCAAGAGCAGTGGGACTAAAAGATGGCGATTACAATAAATTTGGTTCAGGTATTATGACCAACGATCACGTAATGACTTTTTTACCACTTAAAAATGCAGTCCCATATGAAAAGGCTTATCAAAAATGGAAACAGGAATTAGAATTAATATTAATAAATAAATAGCAGCGAAATGATAACTTTAGGAAATAAAGAATACTATAAAGGTATAGGGCAAATTAAATTTGAAGGCAAGGAATCTGATAATCCGTTGGCATTCAAATATTACAATCCGGACCAGGTTGTAGCCGGAAAAACGATGCGTGAGCATTTTAGGTTTGCCATTGCGTACTGGCATACTTTCTGCGGACAAGGAAGCGATCCGTTTGGACCGGGAACTCAAAATTTTGCTTGGGATCAGTCTTCAGATCCAATTCAGGCAGCGAAAGATAAAGCGGATGCCGCTTTTGAATTTATCAGCAAAATGGGATTTGATTATTTTTGTTTTCACGATTATGATTTAATCGCTGAAGGGCCAACTTTTGCTGAATCAGAAAAACGTATTGCTGCAATTACAGCATATTTAAAACAGAAAAAAGCAGATTCCGGAATCAAATTACTTTGGGGAACCTCTAACTGTTTCTCAAATCCAAGATTTATGAATGGTGCAGCGACAAATCCTGATTTTAATGTTGTAGCAAGAGCGGGTGGACAGGTAAAACTGGCTTTGGATGCGACGATTGCCTTAGACGGGGAAAACTACGTATTCTGGGGAGGGCGTGAAGGTTATATGTCTTTGCTAAATACAGATATGGGAAGAGAGTTAGACCATATGGCGCAATTCTTAACCATGTCAAGGGATTATGCAAGGTCACAAGGTTTTAAAGGGACTTTCTTTATCGAGCCAAAACCAATGGAACCATCAAAGCACCAATATGATTTTGACTCTGCAACGGCAATCGGATTTTTACGGGAGTACGGACTGGATAAAGATTTTAAGATTAATATTGAAGTAAATCATGCTACACTGGCACAACATACTTTTCAGCATGAATTGGAAGTTGCTGCAAAAGCAGGAATGTTAGGAAGTATTGATGCCAACAGAGGAGATTATCAAAATGGCTGGGATACAGATCAATTTCCAAACAACATCCAGGAAACTACAGAAGCAATGCTTGTATTCTTAAAAGCAGGAGGATTACAAGGCGGAGGAGTGAATTTTGATGCAAAAATCAGAAGAAACTCTACAGATATCGAGGATGTTTTCCATGCTCATATTGGTGGGGCTGATACTTTTGCCAGAGCCTTGCTAACAGCAGATAAAATTATAACTTCTTCTTCTTACGAAAAATTAAGAAAGGAAAGATACAGCTCTTTTGATTCCGGGAAAGGAAAAGATTTTGCAGATGGAAAATTAGACCTTAAAGATCTTTATAATATTGCCCACGAAAATGGCGAGTTGACTTTGCAGAGTGGAAAACAGGAATTATTCGAAAATATAATCAATCAATACCTATAATTGATTTGAAAATAAAACCGAAACAATTTTTAAAGAGAGGGAATATTTAAAACAAGCGGCAAATTCTATAGTATGATAGCTATAGAAAGTTAATAATTATTTAAACGGTTGTTGCGATCTTTTAAAGTGAAATTTAAGAAAATGTGTATTGGGATTGTGAGAGTAGTTTTTAAATTTATAGTGTTTGAGAAAAGAGATTAAAGGTTTAGTTGCTATTTTTTATCTGCTGTAAAATAACAAAATGAAATCAGTTTAGTGATTTAAGTGATTAATTTATCATTAGATGTTTTTTGAAGTGAGACTCGTCACAGGCACATTTTCGTTCACTGGGAAAAGATTTCATTGTTAAAGTAACAAAGGTTCAAAGGGACAAAGTTGCAAAGGTTTTATAATATTCAAAGCTAAAAAACTTTGCCCCTCTGAGCCTTTGAAACTTTGCCCTTTTTTTTTATAAACGAATACGCACTGCTGTACGCCTATACAATAACTACTTAACCAAATTAAATAAACAAATATGAAATTTTTTATAGATACAGCAAATTTACAAGATATTGCAGAAGCTGAGGCGATGGGAGTCTTAGATGGCGTTACAACAAATCCCTCCTTAATGGCTAAAGAAGGCATTTCAGGAAAAGAGAATATTTTAAAACATTACACAGACATTTGTAATATTGTTGAAGGAGATGTTTCTGCCGAAGTTATCGCAACAGATTATGAGGGAATGCTTAGGGAAGGTGAGGAAATTGCAGCTTTGCATCCTCAGATAGTAGTAAAATTGCCAATGACTGCCGAGGGAGTTAAGGCATGTAAATATTTTTCGGCTAAGGGAATCAGAACCAATGTAACATTAGTATTTTCTGCTGGCCAGGCTTTGCTGGCGGCAAAGGCCGGAGCAACTTATGTATCTCCTTTTTTAGGAAGATTAGATGATATTTCAACAGATGGAATGCATTTGATCAGCGAAATCAGAGAGATTTATGATAATTACAATTATCAGACTCAAATTCTTTCAGCTTCCATCAGACATACAATGCATATTGTAAATTGTGCAAAAATAGGATCTGATGTTATGACAGGACCTTTGTCTGCAATTAAGGGATTATTAAAACATCCGTTAACTGATATTGGTTTAAAACAATTCGTAGAAGATGCAAAAAAAATGAACTTGTAATGTGTGTTGAATGAATGTTTTATGTGAAAAATTACAACTTCTGCAATTTTTATTTTAGCGTTAATTTTTAAATAGTAACGACTCCTTTCAAACTTATTTGGAAGGAGTTTTTTTATATCATAAGCAATCGATTGTTCAAATTGCCTTCAATTCATTTTTTAAAGCTATTAAAATGGAATTTTAACAATTCCCAATTTAAAAACCGTGTTTTCAATACTTTGATCTCTAATTCCTTTTGGTTTTTTAACATTATTTATATTTCAATAATAGTCTTTATATTTTTTAGGAATGAAAAATTAAAATTTTCTTTTTTTATATTTTTTTTAAGAATATGGGACAAATGCTTTATTATCAATAAATAGTACTACATCGTTATCGCCTTATTTATTATATATTCATTTTTTAGTGTTAAATTATGAATTAAGCATTTTTTTATTACCTATTTTTTTTAAACTTCGTAAAAAAAAACAACACAACCGATTGTGTATGTAGTAATATTTTATATATTTGTAAAAAGTACACTTAAAAAATCTGATACCAGATTATTTTTTTAAGACCCCTGTATTTGAATAAAACTAACTAAACCAAAAACCAAATTTTAATTATTTAAATCAATTTTTATGACTAACTTTTTTGTTGCAAGTCAATCGAAGCATTTAAAATGCTTTGGTTTTTTGATCTTAATGTTTCTGCTTTCTCTACATTCGGGTGCGCAGACGACAGTCACCGGAACAATATCTGATTCTAATGGTCCAATTCCAGGGGCTAATGTAAATTTAAAAGGATCAAAAACTGGTGTAAGTACTAGTTTTGATGGTAATTATTCTATTAAAGTACCTTCTTCGGGTGTGCTTGTATTTAGTTTTTTAGGATTAAAAACTAAAGAAGTTCCTGTAGATGGTAAAACACGAATTGATGTAGTAATGGAAGAAGATTCAAATGCCCTGAAAGAGGTAGTTGTTATCGGTTATGGTACACAAATGAAAGAAGCTGTTACAGGATCTGTTGCTTCGATTGGAGGGAAAGAACTAAATGAGGTACCCACTGCCAATGTAACACAAGCATTGCAAGGCAGACTGGCAGGTGTGGAACTATTGCAGACTTCCAGTAAACCGGGAGCGGCTATGCAGATTCGTATACGCGGAACCAGATCTCTTACAGGAAGTAATGATCCGTTGATTGTACTTGATGGTGTTCCTTTTGCGGGTGCTATAGGAGACATAAATCCTGTTGATATTAAATCTGTTGATATTTTGAAGGATGCTTCTGCAACTGCTATTTATGGTTCGCGCGGTGCAAATGGTGTTATTTTGATTACAAGTAATAAAGGACGTAAAAACCAAAAAGCGCTATTTAATTATAATGGATTTAGTGGTATTAAACAAGTTTTTGGTAAATACCCAATGATGAACAGTATGCAGTTTGGTGCACTTCGTGATTATGCAGGTTTATACACAGATGGTGTTGACGAATCGAGAAGTACCAATACAGACTGGCAGGACTCACTTTACGGAGCCGGTGAAATGATAAGCCATGATGTGAGCGTTGTCGGAGGTACTGAGCGTGGAGCATATAATGCAGGTTTAGGATATTACAAAGAGGAAGCTGTACTGCCAGGTCAAAAATATGAGCGTTTTACTCTTAGGGCCGGCCTGGATCAGCAGATTGGTGGAGCTTTACGTATTGGATTTAATACCAATAGTAATTATGCCGTAACAAACGGGGACAATATTGGAACCGGAACTATTTTAGGAAGCTCTCCTTTAGCCAATCCTTATAATGCAGACGGGTCTTTAAAAAGAACCGTAAGGATGGGGGCTGATGAACAATGGGTTTATACAAGAGAATCTATTAATAATCTGGGAGAATCTTACGTTAATTTAAGCAAAGCTTTTAGTTCTTATAATAATATTTTTGCTGAATTGAAGATACCCGGAGTCAATGGCCTGAAATATCGCATGAATACCGGATTAAATTTACGCTTGTCCAACAGTGGGTATTACGAAGGACAGGGGGTATTTGATGTAAATGCTGCTACTTTATCAGAAGCAGCTATTAGAAATGAACTCTCAACACAATGGCTTATTGAGAACTTAATAACATATGACAAAACTTTTGCAGACAAACACACTATAAATTTTGTTGGATTGTATTCGAATGAGCAATATACAGGTAATACTTCCAGAGTAACCAGAAGAGGAATTACTTCTGATGCATTTCAGTTTTACAACTTAGGACAGAGTGAAGAACCGGTAATTATTCCTCCCGGAGATCAGGATTACACACAATGGGGACTAAGTTCTTATATGGCAAGAGCAATGTATTCTTATGATAATAAATATTTTATTTCCGGTACAATTCGTTCAGATGGATCATCAAGATTGTCTCAAGGGAATAAATGGGTAACTTATCCTGCTGTTTCTGCAGGTTGGACAATTTCGAATGAGGCTTTTGTAAAAAAACTTTCATGGATAAATTTACTGAAATTGCGTGCAGGTTATGGGGAAACGTCTAATCAGGCTGTCAACCCATATTCTACTTTGGGATCTTTAAGTACCAGACCGTACAATTTTGGGACTACAAATTCAACAGGAGTATATGTTACAGAATTACCTAATGCGGATTTAGGATGGGAGTATTCTACAACATGGAACTATGGATTGGATTTTGGATTTTTTAACAATCGCTTGTCTGGTACAATTGAATATTACAAAACAAATACTAAAGATCTTTTACAAAGAGTAAATCTCCCGGTAACATCAGGTGTAAGCAGTTATGTGGCAAACGTGGGAGAAAGTGAAAATAAAGGTTACGAAATATCTTTAAACGGAGTCATTCTTGACAATCCAAAAGGTTTGAGCTGGTCAGTTGGTTTTAATTTATATCGCAACGAAAATAAGTTGGTTAAACTTGCTTCAGGAGCTCAGAGAGATGAGAGTAACTCTTGGTTTGTAGGTCACAACATAAACTCAATTTATGATTATGAAAAAGTTGGTATCTGGCAGCAGGGCGATCCTTATATGTCGATATTGGAGCCCGGGCCAACGGGAATCAACCAGCAGGGAACCGTTATAGGATCTATTAAAGTTAAATATACAGGAGAATATAATGCAGATGGTTCACCTACACGTGCTATAAATGCAAGCGACAGACAGATTATTGATACAGATCCTGATTTTCAGGGAGGTTTCAATACTAATCTGACTTATAAAGGATTTGATTTTTCTGCTGTTGGAGCTTTTAAAAGCGGCGGTGTACTAATCAGTACCCTTTATGGAGGAGCTAGTTATCTTAACCTTCTTAATGGCCGCAGAAGTAATGTTGATGTGGATTATTGGACACCAGAAAATACAGATGCTGAATTCCCCAATCCAAGAGGTATCAGAAGCGGGGATAATCCAAAATATATGTCAACAATGGGGTATTTTGATGCATCTTACGTAAAAATCAGAGCATTAACTCTCGGATATACTTTAGATCAGGAGTTTATGAGAAAGGTAGGTATTGAAAAGCTGAGACTCTATTTTACAGCACAAAATCCTTTTGTACTCTTCTCTCCTTATCATAAAGAGTCTGGGATGGATCCGGAAACAAATTCATACGGAGATGAAAATCAGGCAGTAAATTCATACCAACGCAGATTTTTGGTTATTGGAACAAATACACCTTCAACCCGAAATTATTTATTTGGACTTAATTTAACATTTTAATCAAGAAGAACCATGAAACGATATATTTTTAAAAAATTAATAATAGGATCAGCAGTTTTGTTCTCCTTCGCAGGCTGTTCTGATATTTTAGAAGAAAAACCGCATGACTTTTATGAGCCGGGTTATTTTAAAACAGAACAGGGAGTATTACAGGGATTAACGTCACATTATGCACATTTACGCTGGATATACGGTCAGGCCTATTTTTATAATGCTACACAAACCGGTACAGATGAAAGTACTTATGCACAGCAGGCCGACGGGAATTTCAAAGATCATGATTTATCCGGGGTTGGAACGATTAATCCTAATTCGAGCCGTTCAGATGTATTGTGGAATAATTCTTATAATGATATAAATACGGCCAGTGGTATTATCGAAAACGGTGCCGCAGTCGGAATAGTCAGCAGCTTAATTGCAGAGTCTAAATTTTTCAGGGCTTTTGATTATTTCCTTTTAGTACAGACATTTGGAGGTGTACCCTTGGATTTAGGGGCGGGTGAACTGAAATTTAACAGTAAGCCGTCGAGATCTTCAAAACGTAATACGGTAACGGAGGTGTATACGAAAGCTATTTTTCCGGATCTTTTATCAGCTGTAAATGAATTGCCTGATAATCAAAGATTAACAGGTACGGCAACTAAAACCTTAGCTCGTTTGATGCTGGCAAAAGCCTACCTGACCTATGCATGGTGGCTGGAAAACCCAAACAATATTCCAACCTATCCTGATACACCAAGAACAGATCCGGACGGGCACAATGCGCAATGGTATTTTCAACAGGCTTATAATGTGTCCTTAGAAGGGATTAATAATCCGGGGCCATATGCGTTAATGCCCAGTTTTTATGATGTAAACTTAGGGTCTAATGATCGTAATAAAGAATTAATGCTTTACGCAGACCATACAGAAACAAGTGAATATTACAATGGCGGAAGCCTTTCATACGGCAGCGGAGGTTCGCCCGATAATTTTGCAGGATGGATGGTAACATGGAATTATACATCTTTAAGAAGTAAAAATCAGGCAGGAACTTCGGTTTCTTCTGTACAGCGTGAAGCGAATCAGTTTTTAGGCCGACCTTGGGTAAGAATGGCACCGCCTATTGAAGTTTTTACAAATACTTTTGCCGATAAAACAAATGATTCAAGATATGACGGAACATTTGCAGCCGTTTATCGCGGGAATTGGAATTTGGCAGGAACAGGTTTAACCGATGTGGCAACGCTTTACAATGCGAATGCACTGCCTGTAAAATCTGGAGATGCTATTTTAACTTTCCTTAACGATGAACCTGCAACAGCAATTGTATATCCTTCAGGAGGAGGAGACAATGGAGTGGGTGCAGGAGTCCTGCCAGGCAGGTCTGATTATGTAATTTCACCGAAAGGAATAAGCAGGATAGTGTATCCCGGATTATGGAAATTAGGACCCTATCGTACGGACAATGCTGGAGGATTAGGACAGCCTAATGCCGGAAGTACCAGACCATTTCCAGTCGCTAAATTTTCAGAACTTTATTTTGTTGCTGCAGAAGCTGCAGTAAAAGGCGCAACCGGTACCATGACTGCCCGAAACCTAATTAATGTAATACGTGCACGTGCAGGCAAATGGCGCTGGGATAATAATGGTAAAGTCGTAAAAACGACAGACAATAGTATAATATTAACGACTGCAACTCCTGCGGTAATTGACATTAATTATATTTTGGCTGAACGTTCCCGTGAATATTACGGCGAAGGTTACCGCTGGTATGATTTAGTAAGAACTCAGAAATGGAATGACCTTGCAGGAAAATATTCAATAGGAGGAGCAAATTTAGGACAGCATACACCAGAGGTTGTCAACAGGACTATAGAACCTCATCACTATCTGCGTCCAATTCCTCAGGGGCAGCTTGATGGAATGGAAATGTCAGCAGCAGAAAAGGCAGCTTATCAGAATCCCGGATATTAATTCCGGCTTTTTGAAAAATAAATCCGGTTACTTGCATATAAGTTTTATCTCTAAACAATACTTATATTAGTTAACTAAGTTTGTTTTTGTTAGAAGCCGAGGGTATTTCCTCGGCTTTTTAAATTTTAATTTTCAATAGATTAAATAAGGGCTGTTTACTAATTAATTCTAATAAATAATGAAGCATTTTTTCTTAATATTCTCATTGGCATTCTTTTTTTCTTTTACAAAAATTGGGGACAAGGACAAGCTTAAAAGAACAGTAATGAATCCGCCAGTGTTTTCCAGGGTTGTCTATCAGGGAAATGACCAATTGTATATAAAAAATCCATTAAAGGCCGGCGAGTTTTATAATCCCGTCTTACAGGGATGTTATCCTGATCCGGCTATAACCAGAAAAGGGGACGATTATTATATGGTTTGTTCTTCATTTGCGATGTTTCCGGGCGTACCCATTTTCCATTCTAAAGATTTAGTGAATTGGACCGATCTGGGAGGTGTATTAAATAATGTCAACGAATTTAACCCTCACGATACAGGTATCAGCCAAGGCGTATATGCTCCAGGAATAACTTATAACCCTCATAATGATACTTTCTATATGATTGTAACGGCATTTTCGGGCGGTCTTGGAAATATTATAGTAAAAACAAAAGATCCGATGAAGGGATGGGGAAGTCCTGTAAAACTAGGTTTTGACGGAATTGATCCTTGTATATTTTTTGATGATAACGGAAAAGGTTATGTAGTTCATAACGATGCTCCTGATAAAGGAAAACAATTATATGAAGGTCATCGTGTAATTAAAGTTTGGGAATATGATGTTGCAAATGATAAAGTAATTCCGGGTACTGATAAAATTATAGTTGATGGAGGTGTCGATCTTTCTAAAAAACCAATATGGATAGAAGCCCCACATTTGTATAAAAAAGACGGTCGTTATTATTTGATGTGTGCAGAAGGAGGAACTGGAGGCAATCATAGTGAAGTGATTTTTGTTAGTGACAGTCCTAAGGGGCCTTTTAAACCATCCTCAAATAATCCAATTCTTACCCAAAGGCATTTCCCAAAAGACAGGGCAGATAAAGTAGACTGGGCCGGACATGCTGATTTAGTACAGGGACCGGATAATAAGTATTATGGAGTATTTTTAGGCGTACGTCCAAATGATAAAGACAGGGTTAATACAGGACGCGAAACGTTTATGCTTCCGGTAGACTGGTCGGGAACGTTTCCGGTTTTTGAAAACGGATTGGTTCCTATGGAGCCAAAATTAAAAATGCCAAATGGTGTCCCTGAAAACAAAACAGGTAAGGACGGATTTTTTCCGAATGGCAATTTTACGTTTGAAGAAAATTTCACTTCAAATAAATTAGATTACAGATGGATAGGATTAAGGGGGCCTCGTGAAAATTTTGTTTCAGTAGGTAAAAAAGGCCTGCAGATTAATCCATTTGCAGTAAATATAAAAGAAGTTAAACCTACTTCTACACTTTTTTACAGACAACAGCATAATACTTTTTCGTTTGCAGCAACTATTGAATATCAACCCGCATCTGAAAAAGACCTGGCTGGTATTGTATGCCTGCAAAATGAGCGTTTTAATTATGTTTTTGGTGTAACTAAAAAAGGTAAGGATACATATATTTTACTGCAAAGAACAGAAAAAGGAAAGTCAGAAATTATTGCGAGTACTAAAATTGAAATCAGGAAACCAGTCCGTTTGCAGGTAAAAGCAACAGGTGACAGTTATGAATTCAGCTATTCTGTTAACGGTACTGATTTTGAAAATTTAGGAGGCCCGGTTTCGGGAGATATTCTCTCGACAAATATAGCAGGAGGTTTTACGGGAGCATTGATAGGATTATATGCTACAGCTGCCAATGATGCACAGCCTCAGTAAGCAAATTTTTCAGCAGTATTGCTTTAAAACGGAACATTGCTGCTTCAATTAACAAATCCTAAAAAGATATTTAATACACTGTGAATTTTATTGGAAAATAAGCATTGGCTGATTTTATATTATTAAACAAACCCGTTGGGTACAATTCTTTTTAACACATAGAGACATAGTTTACAATGTCGAAAAAAGACATTTCACTTAAAAACAAATCACATAAGGCTATGCGAAAAAAATAATTTTCTTAAAATAACCCGTTAGGTGCAATTCTATTTTTAAAATGCAACGTAATAATTTAGAACACTGATGACACCCATTTGCTACCGCAAAAACGCGGATTTATACGGATTTTAAATGTAGAATCTAAAAAAATCCGTTTTTGTCAGCGTCTTCGTGACAACGAATCGGTAAAATCCGCGTCAAAATATAGTATTTTTTAATTACACCCAACGGGTTAAAATACCTTAATTT
>JBDTNT010000027.1:0-7749 GCA_039933615.1 Flavobacterium sp.
ATCAAAATAAATTATGATGGTATCGAAATTATTACGAATTTTGTCGCACAATACAGAGAAGAATTGATTGAAAATAAGATTCACTTCAACGCATACATAGTTGAAGTAGGTGAGTTAGAAAATTATTTCGGACATTATGAATATGATGCTAAGGGAGCTAGTTATTCAGATGACTTTAATGATTTTCCGAATTTGAATCAAAAAGCAGATTTTTATTTAAATAAAAATATTAAATTTGTTAACGGATTGATAAAAAGTTAATTTTTATGTGAATTTGTTATTTTTTATATATATTTTTATACTTTGTTATAGCAATTAGTAATATTAATTAAAGAATTATGAGTAAATTTCGTTTAGATGAAGTAGATCACCAGATTTTAGATATGTTAATAGACAATACGAGAGTTCCGTTTACTGACATTGCAAAAAAACTATTGATATCTGCTGGAACAGTACATGTTAGAGTAAAAAAAATGGAAGACGCAGGGATAATAATGGGATCTTCATTAGCCTTAGATTACGATAAATTAGGGTATTCATTTATTGCTTATGTAGGAGTATTTCTGAATAATACATCTCAAACAAAATTTGTATTAGAGAGAATTAACCAAATTCCATTCGTAACTGTAGCATCTGTAACTACAGGAAAATTTAATATTTTTTGTAAAATCAGAGCTAAAGATACCAAGCATGCTAAGGAAGTTATTTTCATGATTGATGATATTGAGGGAGTTTACAGAACTGAAACAATGATTTCATTAGAAGAAAGTATTAACGATAAGAAGCGTTTGATGCATACTATTTTTAAAAATATGTAATATTTTCTTGAATGCTATATTAAAATATAACCTCAAGTTTATTCTTGGGGTTTTTTTATGACCTATTAACCAACCAACTATAACACGATTATGTATACGTTACCCAAAATTGAGCGTTTTAATCAAGATGTTCTCTCAAAATACCACATTTACAATAGTGTTTTTATAACACTGCCTTTTGATTCTATTGATAATACAGGAGTTTTACTTCCTTTATTTACAGAAACTTGCGAAACGGGCTTTAAAAAACAGGAAACACCAAAGGAAATTTTTGATTTCTTTTCTAATAAATATCTGAACAATGCTTCTGAGAGTGAAAAAATCGATTTAATGTTTCGGTTTATTCAGTACATAGAACGTCAAATTGTGCTTTTTGACGCTATTGAAGATGCAGCTTTCCCTGAAGTTAACAACATGGAAGGTCGTGGTTCCTTACGTGATATTAAAGAAAGGTCAGATGCTAAAGAAAAAGATGCTGAACTAATTGAATTTCTTGAGAATTTTAATGTCAGAACGGTTTTAACGGCGCATCCGACACAGTTTTACCCTGGACCGGTTTTAGGGATTATAAACGATTTAACAGAAGCAATTCGGTTAAATGATTTGCTTAAGATCAAACAACTGTTGGCGCAGCTTGGAAAAACACCTTTCATACAAAATGAAAAGCCAAATCCTTATGATGAAGCGGTTAGTTTAATCTGGTACCTTGAAAATGTTTTTTATGCAACTTCCGGTGAAATTGTTCACTATCTGCAAAAAAATATTCTTGGTGGAAATTCAATTCAAAATCAATTAATCAAACTTGGATTCTGGCCGGGAGGTGATCGTGACGGGAATCCTTTCGTAACAACAGAGATTACCCTGAAAGTAGCAGAACGCTTGCGTACTTCTATTTTAAAGTGTTATTATATTGAAATGAGAAACTTAAAAAGAAAGTTAACTTTCTCAGGTGTAGATACTTTGGTTTCTGAACTTGAACACAAACTTTATAGATCTGTTTTTTATTCTAAAGGAGAAATTTACATTACTCTAGATGAATTATTGACGCAGTTAAATAAAATCAGAAGTATTATTATTGAAAACCACCAGTCATTGTATCTTGACGAATTGGAAGCTTTTTTGGTGAAAATTAATTTATTCGGATTTCACTTCGCTACTTTGGATATTCGCCAGAACAGTAAAATTCATAATGTCGTTTTTAAGGATGTTGTGAATCATTACTTAAATTCAGGTTCAACGATATTCCCGAATAATTATTTTGAATTATCTGAAAGCGAAAAATTAGTGGTGCTGTCTAAAGTAAAAGGAGATTTAAATCCGGACGAATTTGAGGATGAAATTACAAAATCTACTTTAGAATCTGTACAAGCTATAAAAACAATTCAGAAGGCTAATGGAGAATTCGGTGCCAATCGTTATATCATTAGTAATAATGAAAGTGCCCTGAATGTAATGGAAACCTTTGCCATGATTCGTCTGAACAATTGGGAGGATCCTACAGTTGATATTATTCCGCTTTTTGAATCTGTTGATGATTTACAAAAGGCACATGAAATAATGGAGCAATTGTATACCAATCCGGAATATTCCAAACATTTACAGGCAAGAGGAAACAAACAGACTATTATGCTTGGTTTCTCTGACGGGACTAAGGATGGTGGTTATTTAATGGCCAACTGGAGTATTTATCAGGCAAAAATTGCTTTGACAGAGATTTCAAGAAAATACGGCATTAAAGCTATTTTCTTTGACGGTCGTGGTGGACCTCCGGCACGTGGTGGTGGAAAAACACATAAATTTTATGCTTCTTTAGGTCCAAAAATTGAAAATAACGAAATCCAGATTACAGTACAGGGACAAACTATCAGTTCTAATTTCGGAACTTTAGATTCCTGCCGTTATAATATTGAAAATTTATTAAGTGCCGGGGTTACAAATCAGGTATTTAGTAAAGAAAAGAATGAATTAAGTGCTGAAGAAACTGCAATTCTGACACAATTGGCCGGTTTGGGATATGATAAATATTTAAGTTTTAAAAATCATCCTAAATTCATTCCGTACTTAGAGAAAATGAGTACGTTAAAATATTATTCAAAAACAAATATCGGAAGCCGTCCTTCAAAAAGAAGTAAGTCTGAGCAATTGGATTTTGCTGATTTACGAGCTATCCCGTTTGTGGGCTCCTGGAGTCAGCTGAAGCAAAATGTACCAGGCTTTTTTGGAGTTGGATCTGCTCTTAAGTATTTTGAAGAAACCAATCAATGGGATAAAGTGTATGATTTGTATCATAACTCTTTGTTTTTCAGAACGCTTCTTGAAAATAGTATGATGTCATTGGCAAAATCATTTTTCCCATTGACTGCTTACATGAGAAAAGACCCTGAATTTGGGGAATTCTGGCAGATTATCTATGATGAATTTTTAGAAACAAAACGTCTTTTGCTGAAAATTGCCGATCATAAAACACTTATGGAAAATTATCCTGATGGTATAGCATCCATTCAGATAAGAGAGCGTATTGTTATGCCATTATTGACTATACAGCAATATGCTTTATTAAGAATCAATGAATTGAACAAAGAGAGTGATCAAAACGAGGACCTGATAAAAGTCTATGAAAAAATCGTTACAAGATCACTTTTCGGAAATACTAATGCCAGTAGAAATTCAGCGTAATAGCTTAAATTGAAATTATTTAATAATAAAAAATTATAGAAGATGAATTCAAGTCAATTATTAGAAAATGAATATTCAGGTGGATTTGCAACCTATGTCAAAGAAGCCGGAGAGGTAAATCTGATAGAGGAATTGGAAATTTCGCTACATGCATTTATCAAATTTGTCCAAAATATTCCAATGGATAAATTCGATTATCGTTACGCAGAAGGTAAGTGGACAATTAAAGAAATTATTCAGCATATAATAGATACGGAACGTATTTTTGCTTATCGTGCTTTGCGGTTTTCAAGACTTGATAAAACATCATTGGCAAGTTTTGAAGAAAATGATTATGCCGCAAATACAAATGCAAACGGAAGAAATTTACAAGATTTATTAACTGAATTTTCTGCGGTAAGACATTCAAATTTATTGTTTTACAAAAGTCTATCTGAAGAACAACTTAAAGCAATTGGAACCGCTTCTAATATTCAGATTTCTGTACGGGCTTTAGGTTTTGTGCTTATTGGTCATCAAAAACATCATCAGAAAATTTTTGAAGAGAGATATTTATAGCATTGAAATTATATTAAAACAAAACATCCTGTGAAAATCAAATTTCACAGGATGTTTTGTTTTCTAACCGTACTATTGCCATTTTGGACAAATTGAAATCACATCCGGTATTTTAATAGCACATTCATTTTTATATCATTTTTCATTTATAGAAATAGACACGTACTTTGTTCATATTATTTTAAAATCATTGAAATTTTATTTATTTCTCTCAACAATAGCAAGACCTAACCTGATTTTGTCATAAGATAGTTTTTCTTCAAAATGATCATAATAAGGCTTCAAAGCAGAAGGATATTCAAGTTCAACCTGAGCTTTGTGTAAAAGAAGCACCTCTTCATCCGTGACAAACTGACTTAAATCAATTGTGTTACCGTCAACATACAATTTGGCCAGATGCGAAATAATAGTAGTATGGCCTAAATTTCTCTTTTGTGCAATTTCTTCTATTGAAGCACCATTTTGGAATAATTCCAAAGTTGTTTTATAGGTATTGCTCTCTTTTTTAGGTTTGGCATTTGCTTTTTTTACCTTCTCATAATAAATAATCGCATCTATAAATTCTGAACCATATTTTTCAAGTTTTGCTTTTCCTACACCGTCGATTGCAAGGAATTCATCATCGGTCATTGGTTTTAAAGTTTCCATTTGTCTTAGAGCAGCATCACTAAAAATCACATAAGCCGGAACTTCTTCATCTTTGGCAATTTCATAACGCAATTTTCGTAATATTTCAAAAAGAGAATTTTTAACGGTTTTAGCTTTTGTTTCTTTAATTTCGTTTTTATCAATTACTTTTTTAACAACCGTGTTCAATTTTACTTTTTCACTTTCGAATAAAACCTTTTTGGCAAAAGGAGTCAGTAAAATTTTGTTGTGCTGGTGAAAGGCAATTTCACAATATCCTAAATTAATCAACTGAATCAGGTATTGGTTCCAATCGTACCAGGAAACATCAGCGCCAATTCCGTACGTTTTTAGCGTTTGATAATTTTTTTCGTAGATGTACGCGTTTTTTGAGCCTCTTAAAAAATCTACAATTACTGCCAAAGGCTCAGATTCTTTTAAACGTATAATTGCTGACAATGCTTTTTGCGCAAGAATAGTACCATCAAAAAATGTTGGAGGATTTTTGCAAATATCGCAGTTACCACAGTTCTCTTTCACCAATTCACCAAAGTAAGAGAGTAGAATTTTTCGCCTGCAGCTTAGGGCATCGGCATATTGTTTCATCCTTTCCAGTTTTGCTAATTGTAAATCGGCGTTCAACCCTTCGGAAGCAAATTTCTGCAGCTGAATGACATCGGCATAACTTTCAAACAAAATGGTTTCTGCAGGTAACCCGTCACGACCGGCACGGCCAATTTCCTGATAATAACCTTCGATGTTTTTGGGTAAATTATAATGAATAACCCAACGAACATTGGATTTGTCAATTCCCATTCCGAAAGCAATGGTGGCACAAACTACCTGACAGTCATCATTTATAAACTCATCCTGTGTTTTAGAACGCACTTTATTGTCTAATCCTGCATGATATGCTTTCGCTGAAACTCCGTTTTTCTTCAATTTATCAGCCAGTTCTTCAGTCGTTTTTCTACTCAGGCAATATATAATTCCGGATTCATTTGGGCGGTCTTCAACAAAATCAATAATCTGTTTTACACGATCTAAAGCAGGACGGACTTCCAGGCTTAAATTGGCCCTGTCAAAAGAAGCTACAAAGGTCTTTGGGTTTTTTAATTTTAATTGTTTAGTGATATCCGTACGCGTTGCTTTATCGGCTGTTGCTGTCAAAGCGAGAACCGGAGTAGAAGGGAAGCGGCTTTTAAGATATCCTAAATTAGTATAAGCCGGACGAAAATCATGTCCCCAGGAAGAAATACAATGCGCTTCGTCTATTGCAATCAGGCTGACTGTTAGTTCATTAAAAACTACATCCAGATAAGACAAACTCTCCGGTGCAATATAAACCAGTTTAAACGTATTGGATTTTAAATTATCAATATAAAACTGCTGTTCTTCACCGGATTGGCTGCTGTTGATATAACAAGCCTGGATTCCATTTGTTTTCAAACTGTCTACCTGATCTTTCATCAGAGCAATCAGGGGTGATATTACAATTGTAATCCCCGGTAAAACTAATGCTGGTAATTGAAAACAGATAGATTTTCCCCCGCCCGTTGGCATAATCGCTAAAGTATCCTGACCTGAAAGGATTGTATTTATAATTGTTTCCTGATTGGGTCTGAATTTTTCAAATCCGAAATTTTCCTTTAGCTTGGCATGTAAGACTTCTGAATTCATCTGGCTGTTATTTTATTTAATCATAAAAATAGTATTTTTCTTATGATTAATTAAGCTTGTTCAAAACTTATTGTATTTAATTAATAAAAAAAGGAACCCAAAAGAGTTCCTTTAATTTATTTAGAAAGAATGATTTAATCTTCATCATCTTCATCATCGTCTTCGTCAGCAATATCATCTGGATCTCTGTCATCATCATCGTCGTCGTCTCCGCCATCAGTATCTGGTTTATCTACGGCATCATCCTCATCGTCGTCATCGATATCATCGTCAATATCAAGACCTTTTACTGGTTCGATTACATCATCAACATCAACGTCGATATCATCATCTTCGTCGTAGTTTTCGATTCTGTCAGCCAGTTTGGTACTAATTTTTACTAAATAAATAGTGTCTTCAGTACGAACTTCCACAGCTTCGATCAATTCGTTTTTAGCATTTCTAAAACGGATAACATCCGAATCATCATAACCATCAGGAAATTTTTCAACCAAAAGGTTCAAAATTTCGTTGGTAAGTTTAGCGTAGTCTACTATAACTCTTTTCATAAAATTATCCTATAAATCTAATAAATATGCAAAAATTAACGGAGCAACAATTGTGGCATCCGACTCAATAATAAATTTCGGGGTTTTGATATCCAGTTTACCCCAAGTGATTTTCTCATTTGGAACTGCTCCGGAATAAGAACCATAACTGGTTGTTGAATCTGAAATCTGGCAGAAATAACTCCAAAACGGAATGTCATGCATTTCCATATCCTGATATAACATTGGTACAACGCAAATAGGGAAATCTCCTGCAATACCACCACCAATTTGGAAAAATCCAATTCCGTTAGTACTGTTTTTCGGATACCAGTCTGCAAGGAATACCATGTATTCAATTCCTGATTTCATGGTAGATGCTTTCAATTCACCTTTAATTACGTATGAAGCAAAAATATTTCCCATTGTACTATCTTCCCAACCCGGAACAATAATAGGTAAATTTTTCTCAGCTGCAGCATACATCCAGCTATCTTTTAAATCTATTTCATAATATTCTTCCAAAACGCCAGACAACAACATTTTATACATGAATTCATGTGGAAAATAACGTTCTCCTTTGTCATCAGCATCTTTCCAGATCTTGTAAATGTGTTTTTGTAAACGACGGAATGCTTCATGCTCAGGGATACAAGTGTCAGTAACACGGTTTAGTCCTCTTTCAAGCAATGCCCATTCATCTTCCGGTGTTAAATCACGGTAGTTAGGAACTCTTTCGTAGTGAGAGTGAGCTACTAAGTTCATGATGTCTTCTTCCAGATTGGCTCCGGTACATGAAATAATCTGTACTTTATCTTGTCTGATTATTTCGGCAAAAATTTTACCAATTTCTGCTGTACTCA
>JBDTNT010000028.1:0-7220 GCA_039933615.1 Flavobacterium sp.
TCTTCATAAACAATCTGAGCTGCTTTTAAGACATTTAACTGATCTGCTTCTGCAAAAACAATTCTTTTTGGATCTAGTTTAGCACGGTTTGTAATCAAACGTACCATTTTATTATCATTCCCCATACGTTCCAAAAGCACCTCTTCATAAGCTGCCCAGTCTGTAATAGGATTTTTTGCCACTCCTGATTCCATTGCTGCTTTTGCAACTGCAGGCGCTACAATTGTAATCAATCGGGGATCGAATGGTTTAGGGATAATATATTCCTGACCGAAACCTAATTTTGTTGCACCATATGCCACATTAACCTGTTCCGGAACTGGTTCTTTTGCTAAAGTAGCCAATGCTTTTACAGCGGCCATTTTCATAGCTTCATTAATTTTAGTCGCTCTTACATCAAGAGCACCTCTAAAAATATATGGAAAACCTAAAACGTTATTTACCTGATTAGGAAAGTCGGAACGTCCTGTAGCCATAATAACATCTTTACGGGTTTCTACAGCCAGGTTATAATCGATTTCAGGATTTGGATTTGCCATTGCAAAAACAATCGGATTATCCGCCATTGTCAATAACATTTCCGGTGACAAAATATCTCCTGAAGACAATCCTATGAAAACATCTGCACCTTTTACAGCATCTGCCAAAGCCATTGAAGCTCCGTCAATTGCATATTTCAATTGCAATGGTGATAGTGAAGGATTGTCTTTTGTTAAAAGTCCTTTACTATTATACATTAATATATTCTCTACTTTTACACCTAACAAAACATATAAATCGGTACACGCTATCGCAGCAGATCCTGCTCCGGAAACTACCATTTTTATGTCTTCAGCTTTTTTTCCTGCCAGTTCAAGCGCATTAATCAATGCAGCCGAAGAGATAATTGCAGTACCATGCTGATCATCATGCATTACCGGGATATCTAATTCTTCTACCAGTCTTCTTTCAATTTCAAAAGATTCCGGTGCTTTAATATCTTCCAGGTTTATACCTCCAAAAGTTGGGGCAATATTTTTTACGGTCTGAATAAATTCCTCTATATCCTTCGTTCCGATTTCAATATCAAAAACATCAATATCAGAAAAAATCTTAAACAACAAACCTTTTCCTTCCATAACAGGTTTAGAAGCTTCAGGACCAATATCACCAAGTCCTAAAACAGCTGTACCGTTTGAAATTACAGCAACCAGATTTCCTTTTGCTGTGTATTTATATACGTCGTCAATATTTTTTGCAATTTCTAAACATGGCTCTGCAACCCCTGGAGAGTATGCCAAAGACAAGTCTCTTTGTGTCGCATATTTCTTTGTTGGAACTACTTGAATTTTTCCCGGAGTCGGCTTAGAATGATATAATAATGCCTCTTCTCTTTTAGTGTCTTTATTCATTGTTTTTAGCTTTTATTCTAGCTTACAAAGATATAAGTCTTCATTTAAAATGGCATGTTTTTGTCGCTTTCTTTTGTTAAAATAACAATTTCAACCTTCAAAAAAAAATAGCCCATCAAAATTTGGACTATTTTTTAAGGTTTATTTTTTGAATTTCACTTACTGCGAAATATAAGAATTTAAGTGGTGGATGGTATCTTTTTGGATCTCTATAATGGCTTTAACAACATCACTTATTGAAATGATCCCGACGACGATTCCGTTTTCCAAAACCGGTAAATGTCTGATACGTTTTGTGCTCATGAGCTCCATGCAGTCGTCAATATTATTGGAAAGCTGTACGGAGAAAACAGTACTTTCCATAATTTCATGTACAAATGTTTCTTTTGAAGATTTGTCTTTCAGGACAATTTTTCGGGCGTAATCTCTTTCGGACAATATTCCTTTTAAATCGGATTCATCTATAACCAGAATTGCTCCTATGTTTTTTTCTCCCATTACTTTCAACGCGTCATAAACCGTTGTTGTTGAACGCACTGAATAAACATTTTTCCCTTTTGCGTTTAGTATTTGATCTACAGTCATATCTGAAAAATTTTAGTTCTATAAAGTTAAAAAAAATTGCATACACACAACAACGAAATCGATTTTTTAAAACTTAACGCATTCATTTTAAACATAATACGATTTATTTCAAATTTTAGGAATTTTACTTTAAAAAAAGGAAAGAATTTTAAGACTTTTTTACGAAGAATTCAGACTTTCAGCTATTTATGGATTTATTTCAAATAATTTAAATAACATATTATCGTATGTGAAAATTTACAAATAGAAAGTGCAAATTGCATTAGTTATCAACAGGACATATATGTCTCGTTGTTTTTTCCTACAATTCATTAAGTTTGACCTGTAGGAAAATAAGATGCTAATCTTTAGATCTTAATAATAATGTATAAAAAAAATTATCATGGAAACAAATGAAATTAAAAACTTAGAAAATCTAAGAGAGTTAACAACCCGTTATTTCAACACTCAAAATCCTTCTTCGGATACAAAAGGAAAATGCACGACGCAAATCAGTTTACAGAATTATTACGAGCTTGGCTCTACGATTACCAATATGCTAAAAATGTGCATTTTGGCATTGGAACAACAAGAACATAAAATTTCGGAGGGAGACCAAGACTCTTCTATTAATGTGATGCTGGTTTTAGAAATGGTGTTGGAAATGTTTCCTTTGGATGAATTTGAGGTATTCGATGAAATTAATAAAATGTGTCTTGAAGATTCTTAAAACGGTAATGAATAAATATTGAAAAAGTTTTATTCTATTGCCGCAATATTCCTCTTTTTTAGCATTTTTTGTCATTTCGACCGAAGGGAGAAATCACACACGTAATTCGACAAAGATTTTTGACTTTTGTTACGGAGTTTCTGGTGTGATTTCTCCCTTCGGTCGAAATGACAAACTAGACGAATTTAACCGCGAAGAATGGATTCAGGCTATAACCAAAAAATCCCCTTTCTAAATTTTAGAAAAGGGATTTAAATAAATAAAAATGAAATTATAAATTCGTAATAATAAATTCGCTGCGTCTGTTTTGCTGGTGCTGCTTTTCGGTACATTTTACGCCATCAGCACATTTATTGACCAACTGGGTTTCTCCATATCCTTTTGCTGTCAATCGGTTGCCGTCAATTCCTTTCTGAACCAGCCAGTCTTTGGTCGATTGTGCTCTTTTTTCTGAGAGGATCATGTTATTAGCAGCAGACTGACGGCTGTCAGTATGGGAACGAATATCGAGTTTTATTGTTGGATATTGTTTTAATACGTCTACCAGTTTCTGCAATTGCGGTTCAGATATTTTTTTGATGGTCGCTTTTCCTAAATCAAAAAAGTTCATTGGGATATTCAATAATTTTGCTAAATCTGTTCCGACTGCAATAGGCTTAAGTGTTACAGCATTAATCTTAATTTTTTTAACCTCGATGGTTTTAGCAATTATAGTTTTGGCTTTCTTTTCTATCGAAATCATCAAAGTGGTTTTTCCTGATACTTTTTTTATGGTTACCGGAATTTCCTTTAGATCATAATCGGTTTTTGATGTTTTTATAATATACTTTTTACCGCATTTTACAGTTGGGAAAACATAATTTCCATTTTTATCAGAAACAGCTTCTAAGGCATTTTGACGCATTTCATCAAACAAAATCAACGTTACTCCCTGAAGATTTTCTTTGGTTTCGGAATCTGTAACCGTACCTGATAATTCCTGCTCACAAATCAGTTTTCGGATTTCTGTAAATCTATATACATCATCAAGTCCGTGACCTCCTTCTCTGTTGGAGGAGAAAAATCCGTTTCTGTTTTTACTGTTGATTAGAAAAGCAAAATCATCCAGCTTGCTATTTATCGGTTCTCCAATATTTAGTACTTCTTCGAAAGAACCATCTTTGGCTATTCTTGAAACAAACACATCCAGTCCTCCTAAACCCGGGCGGCCGTCACTGGCAAAATAAAGTTCATTATCATCCGAGATAAACGGAAATGTTTCCCTTCCTTCGGTATTGATTTCTGAACCTAAATTTTCCGGCTTGCCAAAAGTTCCGTCTGCTATTATACTTACCTTAAATAAGTCTGACTGCCCCATAGTTCCCGGCATATCCGATGAAAAATATAAAGTTTTCTCATCAACACTCAATGCCGGATGCGCTACACTGTATTGATCACTATTAAAAGGAAGTTCCTGAACATTTGTCCACTGATCACCCACAAGGGATGCTTTATAAAGTTTTAAAAATGAAACTTTATTTTCGTTTTCTTTTCTTTTACCGTTTACAGAATTATTTCTGGTGAAGTACATTGTCCTGCCATCTTTTGTAAAAACTGGTGTTGACTGATTTAAATTGGCACTTAAATTCTTTTTGTGAAAAAACTTTGGTTCCCCAATACTACCGTCCGGCATCATTTCAACTGCATATAAAGCCGAAATTGATTTATTGGTCCACTTAAAATTTCTTTTTACAATAGACCCAGTATCCCTGGCGGATGTAAAAATTAATTTATTGTCTAAAACAGTACTTCCATAATCAGAATCCTTAGAATTAATTCCGGCATCGGCAATTTCAAACCGGCCTGAATTGGTTTTAATATCTTCTAAATAATTTCTGTATCTGCTGAATAAAATCGCTCTCTGGTCCGAGGGTGCTTTTTGACTGAATTTTTCTAAAACTTCATCTGACTTCTTATAATTTCCGTCTGCTTTCAAACATTGGGAATACCGGAATATATAATCGGCTTCCTGATTATCATTCATTAAAAACAACTGATCGTAATATTTTAAGGCCTGTTGTAATTCTCCAATAAAATAGTAAGAATTACCAAGCCGCTGAAATATCTTCTCCTCTTTATATCCTTTTTTAACCAGCTTTTCATAGGCTTTTACAGCATCTGCGTAAGCGTAGCTATCATACTTTTTATCAGCAGTTCTCATACTGGCAGTTTGAGCATTTGCATTGAATAAAAAGCAGAAAAACAAAAACGAATAAGCTAAATTTTTAATTTTCATATTTAAATCAATTAAAAGAATCTTGGTGAAGTAAGCTTTTTATAATTATTAAAAAAGTCAAAACGCAGGAAAATTTCATGAGATCCCGAATTGTATTTTCTTAAAGCAGTGGTTTCATGATCATATCCGTATCCGATGTACATACTTTTTGTAACCTGAAAACCTGCCATTGCACTTACAGAGGCACTCCAGCGATAAGCAAGACCAACAACAAATTTATCATTAAACATAAAATTACCCGAAACATCAACTTGCAGAGGAGCTCCTTCAACCAATTTTGTCAATATGGCCGGTTTGAATTTAATGTATTCCAAGTGATCTAAATTAAATACGTAACCTGCCATGAAATAATAGTTTATTTTTTCTTTGAAAATAGCGGTATCATTATCGTCGTAACGGTTGGTTTCGATAAAATTTGGAACGGACAATCCTAAATATGCTTTATCGGAATGCCAATAAATACCTGCTCCGACGTTTGGTGTAAATTTGTTACTTAAATCCTGAAATTGTTCATCATTCTGATCTTCATAACTTAATTTACTTACATCCAGATTGAAAAGATTTGCCGTTGCTTTTATTCCGAAAGAAAGCCGGAACGATCCAGATGTAGGAATACTGTAAGACAAATCTGCTGATAAGGTATTTTCGTTGGTTGGTCCAATTTTATCATTTACGAGAGAAACCCCTAAGCCTAATTTACTATTATTTAAAGGTGTATTTACTGAAAAAGTACTAGTTTCCGGTGCTCCGTCAAGACCGACCCATTGCGTACGATACAATCCGAAAACGCTTAAGACACCGCGTGACCCGGCATATGCAGGATTTATTTCGATTGTATTATACATGTATTGCGTAAACTGCGAGTCTTGTTGCGCAGAACACACAATCGAAAAAAACATAAAAACTAAAATTAACTTTTTCATTTGAATAAGCTTTAAAAACGGTTCAGCTGTTAACCAAACCGTCTGTATTTTTTATTTATTGAGATACAGGTAACCTGTTAATTCGTGTGAATTTGAGGCAATGTCTTTATATTTTAGAATATAGAAATAGGTTCCTACCGGTAACCCGTCTGATTGTTTAACGGTTGTTCTGCCTTCCGAGAATCCTTTAAAAACCCTGTCTTCATTGTTATAATGATCAATATCAAAGATCAGAACTCCCCAACGGTTATAGATTTCAACTGTATTCTCAGGATAACATTCCAATCCCTGAATATAGAATCTTGCATTTTTACTGTCTCCGTTTGGAGAGAAGGCATTAAGGACTTTAATCTCACAGCCATTTAGAGCTACAACCGTAGGTTTATCTCCCAAATTATCTTCGTTATCCGATTTATCATCAACTACAACTCCTCTTGCACTGACTCCCTGTACGGTTGCCTGATTTATTACACTTCCCAAATTGATATCGGACTGTTTTATCTTATACAGAGCAGTGAAAGTGACTTCGTCCGTTTCATTTACATCCAGATCTATTGACTGGCCTGAAACTTCAATACCCGGTAAAGGATCTCTAACTGTGATACCTTTTAAAGGAACATTACCTGTATTTGTTATCTTAAACTTATACGTAATTGTTTCGCCTGCATTTGCATATTTGCTATCATTTTCATCATTGAAAACTGCTGTTTTAACAATGGCAATAGCCGGGAATTCAACAAAAATATTTAAAGTCGCAGTACTGCAATTTGATGCACTTGCTTTTTCGCAAATCTGATATGTTACTGTATAATGTCCTCCCGGTGTATTTGGAAGCGAATTTACAGTTCCATCTGAATTGAATTCAAAATAAGGACTTGTTGAAGTCTTTGAAATTACTACATCCGCAGGATTAGGTTTCACTCCATTTAATAAATCATTATCAAGGACATTAATAAATTCAAGCGAACCATTTATTCCATCGACAGCTATTTCTATGTCATCATTAGCAACAATTGGTGCCGTTGGTATTATTGGAATAACCGTATTCAATACCGTAACATTCACAATCGCCTGACTACAATTAGACAGATTTGAAACATCACAAATTTGATATGTTAACTGATAACTTCCAGATGGAGTTCCTGTTTTTATATCAACAGAACCATCAGCATTTAAAATCAAATTAGCATTTGGAACAACTGTACTTAAAACTACATTTGCCGGATTTATTGCTGATCCGTTTCGCGTATCATTATCAAATACATTTAATGATGTACTTACTCCTTTATTAGTGTCAATTGGCCCTGCCATATCATCATTTGCCTGAAGCACATCAG
>JBDTNT010000029.1:0-2534 GCA_039933615.1 Flavobacterium sp.
GAAATAAAGATTGTTTCTTTCTGTATGGCAAATTAATTACTTTATCTGATTCCTGCGAACTCGTAAGAATGTCGCCACTTGACTGTGATAGCTCAGGCGTTCCGCCGGAGAAAGAAAGGTTTGTATAAAACCTAAAGTTTCACAGAGGTTAAAGAGCTAACAGAAAGCTAATATGATTTTCCAAGTCTTTTTAAAGAAAATCATCTAAAAAGCTTATTGTGTTTCAGTTCCTGCAAATATCAGTCCTTGTAATGTTAGAGTAGTCAATGTGCTAAAATAAATCCCAATCATCTGAATTTGATGTATGCATCTACAGTAAAAAAATGCAGATTCAGTTCGTTTTACAATCATGATACAGACTACAGATTTATCTGGCAATTTGACATAAAAAACACAAGTACTCCAAAATCCTCCGAAAGATTTTGGATATAGGAGTGACGGACCGGTGACGGATCGGTGACGGACCGGTGACGGACAAATGACATCAACAAATAAGATGTCAAACTGGCAGAATTAAGGTTTTGAAGTCTTTTAAAATGAGTTTTTCTTTCTTTGAAAACTTACAAATAAGAAAGAGTTATAAAGGATTTTCAAATTTGATATTTTCTCTTTTTAAGGCTTTAAATCTTTACTTTTTTACTGTTAAAATATAGATCTTAATTCCGGTCTGAAAAGGTATCGTAATTAAAAGCATATAAATAAACCTATTTTTATATATTTTTAAATAATAAACTTCTTACAATTGTTTTTGAACTATAAAATACATACCTTCGTTTTTGTTAAGAAAAAACTGTAATCTGTACCCCGTCAATTACAGAAATAATAACCCAATATTACTAGTGTTGTAAAACCAGGTAATTGCGGGTAATAATTAAAAACGGGAACTAATCAAATCCAGTTCTGCCCAGCAGGAAGCGAAATGAAATGGTAAAAAAAGTATGAAAATTAAACACCCAAAAAAAAATTAAAGTCCTGAAAAGAATAATTCTTTTTACTTTAGCATTAGCACTAACTAATTGCCAGCATGACGAAAATACCTTAGAACAATCGCAAAGTTCGATCCAGACTGTAAGTATCAATGAGGCTAAATCCTTTCTGGCAGCATCAAAGATGAATGCTGAGGGTAAGTTGTCAGGCAGCCAGACAGAAAATCTTGAACTGGATAAAATTACACAGGAAAAACTAAGCAATACAGATCAGCTGCTTACCGTTATTCCTGTTAAACGAACCAGTGCAGTAGAATTTGACAGGGTGCTTCTTCTGAAAGTCAATAATGTAATTAAGAGTGTTGTCTTTAAAATGTATTCCGATGGCTCAGAGATTACATCCCCCTTTTCCGGAAAAATTCTGATATACGATCTGGAAGGAAACTTCATTAATGGTTTTGGCTTAAAGAATGGTATAGCAGTTTTAAAGTATAAACAGAAAAATTCAGGAAGAACTGCAAATAGTAAAAGCCTTAGAATGGGCGGAGAATTGGAGGGAGTAACTGTTTATAATAACTACAAAGGGTTTATATCTGAAATAGCCGATTTTGGCTGGGGAGATTATCATAGTGGCGGCGATGCCGGCAATGGCGATTTTGACTGGATGTATGAGGGCGGCGGCGGAAGCGGTGGTGAAACACCTCCTGTTGATGAAGAAAATCCATGTGATAAAATGAAAGCTCAAATGATTAATGCTAATTTTTTAGCTAAACAAGAAGAATTAGAAAAAAAGACAAATCTAAAGGTTGAAACAGGATATATGCAAAGTAAAAATGGTCCTTTTACACCGCTTACCGGAACATCAAGTACTGACAATGCAGACAAGATAAGTTTTCTGCCTGATGCGAATACGGTAGGCTATATGCATACCCATGTTGACCCTTATGATAAAGAAAAGCCAAATGGTGAAACAGAATCTGTAGAGCCGATAAAAATGTTTTCTCCCGCAGATGTGAAACAGTTTGTAATATTGCTTCTCAATGCCAGTAGGTACAACATTCCTGTTGATAATATTTACGGAACAATGGTTTCCAGTTCAGCAACCTATCAACTGAGGTTTACTGGAAATATAGCTGATGTTAGTTTAAAAGGCAACAGTATTAATTGGGAAGGTTTAAATGATCTCTATAAAGTAGCAATGAGAGGAAATAAAGAATTGGGTTTTTTAAAATTTTTAAATGAACAAATAGGGATTAACGGTATTGAATTGTATAAAATTGAAGCCTCAGGAAATTCTAGAAAAACATTGGATAATAACGGAAAAGTATCAACTATTAATTGTAATTAAAATAAACATGAAAAAAATATTCATATTAGGAATTATTCTGCTATTTGCATTATCCTGCAAAGCACAAACAATTGAACCTATCGAAAAAGCGATCGACTACAGAAGATCAGAAAATGGAATACCAGACAATACTTATTTAAAAGACATTAATAATTTACTTAATAAGTATGTAGGCACTTGGAAAGGTAGTTATGAAGGCAAAAACTATACGCTTTTTATAATCAAAAATACTTCAAAATTTGATAAAATAACTGAAGACA
>JBDTNT010000030.1:0-7789 GCA_039933615.1 Flavobacterium sp.
ATGACGATGTAAACACTTTTGATCACGTAATTGATACATTAATGCGTGTTTGCAGCCACACCCCCGAACAAGCTGAACAATGTTCCCTAATCGTTCACTATAACGGTAAATGCACTGTAAAGACAGGTCCGATGGACAAACTGAAACCACAATGTACACAACTTTTGGAAGCCGGTTTGAGTGCCGAAATTGTTTAAATTGAGAATATTCTAAAAAACATTCTATTTTATCTATATTTGGGTAAAATTGAATGTTTTTTTTTATGGAAGAATATGGAAAGATATTAATTATTGCCACACCCATTTTTCTAGCATTAATCATACTTGAAAAAATATATGGCATTTATAAAAAGGACGATACTGCACCTTTGATAGACAGCGTATCGAGTATTAGTTCAGGAATTACCAATTCGGTAAAAGATGTTTTGGGCCTGAGCCTTACTTTTATTTCCTATGAATGGCTGGTTTCCAAAATCGCCGTGTATCATTTGGAAGCTAATGTTCTCTCCTACTGCATCGCCTTTTTTGTAATCGATTTTTATGGGTACTGGAGCCACAGATTAGCACATCAGATTAATTTTCTTTGGAACAAACATGCGATTCATCATAGCAGCGAGGAGTTTAATTTGGCCTGTGCACTGCGGCAGCCTATCGCAAGTTTAGTTAATTTATTTACTTTTTTACTTATTCCTGCAGCTTTGCTTGGCGTTCCTGCTACTGTTATTGCCATTACTTTACCGCTCCATTTGTTTTTACAATTTTGGTACCATACGCAACATATCAAAAAAATGGGATTTGTGGAGTATATTTTGGTAACTCCCTCTCATCATCGTGTGCATCATGCTATAAATCCGGAATATTTAGACAAAAACCATTCGCAGATATTTATTTTCTGGGACAAGCTTTTTGGTACTTTTCAGGAAGAATTGGAAGATGTCCCTCCTGTCTTCGGAATTACCAGGCCCGCAAATACATGGAACCCGATTCGGATTAATTTTCAACATTTGACCTTGCTGATCAAAGATGCCTGGCGTGCCCCGAAATGGAAAGACAAAGCTACAATCTGGTTTAAACCAACCGGCTGGAGACCTGAAAATTTCGAAGATTTATATCCTGTAAACAAAATTGAGAATGTTTTTGATTTTAATAAATACGGTACGCAAAACTCTCAAAAACTGATCTATTGGTCTGTTGCACAAGTATTAATTACACTGTTGTTTGTCACTTACTTATTTGATAATATTGCCAAAATCGGCCTGCCAGCCATTTTTATTTACGGCTTTTTTATTTTGGTTACGATCTACAGTTACAGTGAACTGATGGATAAAAGTAAATATGCCGCTTTATGGGAAGGTTTTCGTTTTGTAACAGCTATTGGAATAATCTCTTATTATGGTGACTGGTTTGGTCTGAATACTATTTTCCCATTTGCAAACTATGTTATTATGGGTTATTTGATTTTATCGCTTTTTGCTTCCCTATATTTTGTCTCGGTCGATTTTAAAACGGCACAGAATCAAGTTATCAATTCATAATCCCCCAACACTATGAAAAACACTATATTTCTTAAAACCTACATTGGTTTTAGTATTATTTACCTTCTCATTTTACTTTCTGGATATGAGAGTTTTGATCTTTTTTTAAAGCCACTTCTGATTCCTTTATTAGGATTTGGAGTTTATCTTCACAAAAATTTCCCATTAAAAAACACCGTTTTAAGTGCTTTATTATTTTCATGGATTGGCGATGTAATTTTGCTTTTTGCAGATATCGCTGAGATATATTTCATTCTTGGATTGGTTTCTTTTCTTATTTCACATATTATTTATGCTGTTCTTTTTAATAAACAAAGCAAACATAATAAGAAAAACAAAGTACTTTTTTTAATTGGAAGCCTTTTAATCGCTTGTTATTTAATCGGAATGGTACTTTTTTTAATTCCAACTTTAGGGGATTTAAAAATCCCTGTAATTATTTATGCAACAGTAATTTCAGTGATGTTGTTATTTGCATTTAATGGCTTTCTGACCTGGAAAAAACCGGGGAATCAATACGTTTTCATTGGCGCAGTTATCTTCGTAATTTCGGACAGTATTCTGGCAATTAATAAATTTTACGTTTCAATTGAAAAAAGTTCCTTTTTTATAATGTTAACTTATCTTGTGGCACAATATCTGATTGTAACTGGTATTTTAAAATTGAATTCAAATCTTAATCCAATAACAGAGACTAAGCAGATTTAAAACTTAATTTACTCCTTTTACGCTGCATTTTTCTTAATGCAGATTATTTTAATAACCGTTTTTACAGCGTACATTTGTCTTACAAAATACATATTCAAATATGAAAAAAATAACTCTTTTTATTGTTTTACTTATTTCGGCAACTTCCTGCATCAGCACAAAGTCTACTTTGAAAAATGTAGATGACAATGCTCCGGATTTAGTTTTGAAAAAAGACAATACGTTTATCATTACTTTGTTCAGCAATGATAAAAAATACGGTTACGATCCTGATTATCCTGTCAATATTTTTTACAGAAATACAAGAGACGAAGCTTTAAACGAAAGCCGTTTTTTAAATGCCCTGGCTGGACCAAATGGAGAAAAAATCACTTATACCCGATTAGAAACCTGTTGTCCGTTCCCTACCAAACGAAGTGATATGGGTGCCGGATTTCTGAATGTTTACGAACTAAAATGGAAAGGTCAAAAGAAACCTGTTACACTTTATCTGAATATTTATGAAAAAGGAGTCCTGATGGTTCCCATGGGATTGCGTTTAAAAGAATAGGTATGAAACGTCCGCTATAATTATTCGCAAGTTTAACTGAAGGTAAGAACATAACCAAAATAAAAAATGACTAAAACGAAAACTACTTTTTTAATTTTTATTTTTCTATTGGTTCTTGTATTTCCTTATTACATTTTATATTTAAGATCTGATTTTTCATCGTCAATCGTACCCGGATGGCATAGCACAATATATCCTTTAGCAACATTACTTAAATTCATTATCCTGTTGATTGTAACCTATTATTACTGGAAGCTTTCAAAAGTGGTGAATGAAATACATCTTAACAAACTTATCATTTATTTTTCATTAACTGTTCCGGGAGTTTTAATTACAAAATTGGATCTTTTTGACCTGCTTAATTTTAGTTCAGACAATCGTGAGAACTTAATGATGAAGATCAAAATCATTGTTTTTATAAAAACTTTTACGAACATATTATTTTTTACCGGGCAATTTTTGTTTTGTATTTACTATAAAAATCAAATTAAAAAAATTAACTTAAATTCTCATAATTCCACTAAAGTCCAGCCCTGATAGAAATGGAAATCATTTTTTGAGAAAACCTGTTTTTTCCCGGCTGGACAGAGCGACCAGCGGAAGCTCCTGAACAGACTTGGAAAAAAGGGTTTCGAGAAAAATATTGGAGTGAATAGCAGGATTGGCTTCATAAAAAAATCTTAAATCTTCATCTGCGATTCATAAATCATAACTACCTTTGCACTGTCAAAAAAATCATACTATGAACATACAACATATTCCACAAATTAAGCATACTGATAGCGGAAACTTCTTTTTACTTGCGGGGCCTTGTGCCATTGAAGGGGAAGAAATGGCTCTTAGAATTGCCGAAAAATTAGTTGGTATTACCGACAAACTTCAGATTCCTTACGTTTTTAAGGGATCCTTTAAAAAAGCAAACCGTTCCAGAATTGACAGCTTTTCCGGAATTGGTGACGAAAAAGCATTAAAAATTTTAAGAAAGGTTTCAGAGACTTTTCATATTCCTACTGTAACAGATATTCATACTAATGAAGATGCTGAAATGGCGGCACAATATGTAGATGTTTTGCAAATCCCGGCTTTCTTAGTGCGCCAGACTGATTTGGTTATCGCTGCTGCGAATACAGGAAAAGTAGTGAACCTGAAGAAGGGACAATTTATGAGTCCGGAAAGCATGAAACACGCGGTTCAGAAAGTATTAGACTGCCAAAATGAGAATGTAATAGTTACAGATCGTGGTACTATGTTTGGTTACCAGGACATGATTGTTGATTTCAGAGGTATTCCTACGATGCAACAATATGCCAGTACAGTTCTGGATGTTACACATTCTCTGCAACAGCCCAACCAGACTGCCGGTGTTACGGGTGGAAGACCTGATATGATTGAAACTGTTGCCAAAGCGGGTATTGCTGTTGGAGTTGACGGTATTTTTATCGAAACGCATTTTGATCCTGCTAACGCAAAAAGTGATGGTGCCAACATGCTACATTTAGACTATTTTGAAGGTTTAATGACCAAATTGGTTGCCATCAGAAAAACAGTTAACTCATTTTAAATTTTAATACACAAGTTCATTGAAAACTAAATTTTTATTTTTTGTCTTATTAGGTTTTTCATTAAACACTTTTGCACAAGAAGAAGTCGCAGTAGAAAGATATACCGCTCATAACAAAGGAAAATTCTTTGTTTCATGGGGAGGTAACAGAGATAGTTTTTCTAAATCTGATGTAAACTTCAGAGGGAAAGATTACAACTTTACAGTTAATAATATGTCGGCTCATGATAAGCCGAAAGGCTGGCATGTTGATTACATCAATCCGGCGAATATGACGATTCCGCAGACGAATCTTAGATTAGGTTACTTTTTCAGCGATCATTATAGTGTTACTGTTGGTTTAGATCATATGAAATACGTGATGACTCAGAATCAAATTGCAAGTGTTACCGGAAACATCAATTTACCTGCTGATCAGTCTGGATCAATTTATAATGGAGTTTACAACAATACTCCCGTAGATATGTCCCAAAATGGTGCTCAGGAAGGTGGCTATGAGAAAGGTACTACTCAGCCAGGTGATCCTGCTTTTTTAATGTATGAGCATACTGATGGTTTAAACTACATTAATACGGAGGTTTCAAGACATGATGATATCTCAAAATGGTTTAGTTTACCAAACACAGATAAGGTTCAGATTAGCTTAACGGAAGGTTTGGGTGCTGGAGTTTTATTACCTAAAACAAATGCAACTCTTTTAGGAAAAGAACGTCATGATGATTTTCACGTTTCAGGTTATGGAGTATCTGCAAAAGCGGGTATTAACTTTACTTTCTTCAAGTATTTTTATGTACAAGGAGAATTAAAAGGCGGTTATATCAACATGCAGGATATTAGAACTACAAGAAGCAATGAAGACAGGGCTTCTCAGGATTTCTTTTTCTTTCAGAGAATTATTATGTTTGGGGGAATTTTCAGACTTTAAAAAATACATTACTTTATATTTTAAAAATAGCTGTCATTTTATTTGGCAGCTATTTTTTTTATTATTTACTTTGTAACTCAAAGTACTTTTTTTATTATCTTAATTTCTCAGAATGAAGAAGACAAAATACATTTTCCTGGGCGTTACCTTTTTTATAAGTTTTGCCTGTGCCCTCTATGTTACGATGCTGGTTTTTCCGATAGCTTCATTTTCGAAATCAAAAACAGAAAGAAGTGTTTTGGCGAAAGTACAGGATGGTGATATTATATTTCAGACTTCGGAGTCCAGTCAGTGTGAAGCTGTTCGAATTGCTACCGGATCTAAGTTTTCACATTGCGGATTAATATTGAATGTCAATGACAAATGGTTTGTTTTTGAAGCTGTACAGCCTGTAAAACTTACTCCGCTGGAGCAATGGATTGTACATGGAAAAGAAGGCAAATATGTGGTAAAAAGATTAAAGAACGCGACAGCAGTTTTAAATCCAGCGACACTCGAAAAAATGAAAACGTACGGCAATCAGTTTGCAGGCAAACAATATGACGCTTATTTTGAATGGACCGATAACAGAATTTACTGCTCTGAATTGGTCTGGAAAATTTATAAAAACGGTGCCGGAATTGAACTGTCAAAACTCCAGCATTTGAAAGACTTTAATCTGGCTGATGAAAGGGTCAAAAAAGTATTAAAAGAACGATATGGAAATGATATCCCACTCGACGAGGAAGTTGTCTCTCCTTCTAACCTGGCAGATTCCAAACTTTTAACTACAATAATAGATACATATTAAAATCATAAAAGCTAATTCTGATTTCAATTAGCTTTTTATTTTAATTATTTACTTTGAAATTCAAAGAACTTTTAAAAATAACCATTATGAAAGATCAGATCATCGAAAAAATGTACGAATACACAAAACAGCCTTATCAAAAATATTTCAAAAAAAATAAGCCGTGGGAAATTGACAAAACTGAATTATTGGCTTATCCGGAAGGAAGTTTAGGTTTTGGTCTAGGAAATTTTCTTAACAAAAATCATTTTGATATCCAGCCAAAACTGGAAGATCATGATATCATTCATGTGCTGACCAATACAGGAATTTCTGTCCGCGAAGAAATCGGAATGCAATATTACCTGTGGGGAAATGGTAAAAAGAGTTTGTATCTATTTCTGGTAATTTCATCGGGAACGCTCTTTTATCCCAAACAAATCAATTATTTCATTGAGCAATACAAAAAAGGGAAAAAGGCACTTCCGTTTCATTATCTGGACTTTTCGAAGATGTTGTTTACACCAATTCAATCTATTCAGAAAACTTTTAATATTTAAAACCCATGAAAACTATACACCAAAAAAAATTTAATGAAACAGAATCAATTGACCTGACAATCGGATCGTTTATCGTTAGTACACTCTTGTTTATATTGTACATTCTGTCCAATGCGAATTCGAATGTTTTGGTTATTGCAAGTCCGTTTGTCGTTTCGGCAATTGTACTGAATACAATAATGCTGTTTCACCTGGCAGACAATTTTATAAAACTGCCCGGACTACGAAAAGACATCGGAATTAAGATCCTGATATTACTCTCCAACATCCCGGTAACATTGCTGTATTATTGTATTGTCATGAAGCTCTGATTTCATTCGATTAATTGCACAAAAAAAGCTGCAAGAATCAACTCGCAGCTTTTATAACTTATAATGAAATCTTAATTTGCCTTAGGAGCATCAATTCCGTTTTGATCCATTAGATACAATAAGGAAGTCATAGTTGCTGCCCCAAGTTCTAATTCTCTTTTATTGATGGCATCAAATTTATCATTTGCTGCATGGTGATAATCAAAATAACGTTGAGAATCTGGTTTTAAACCTGCTTTTACAATCGCTTTAGACGTTAAATGATCAATATCTGAACCTGCATGTCCAATTGTAAAACTATGAACTAAATACGGCTCAAAAAAGTCTTTATACGCTTGTATTTTTTTGAAGTTGGCATCATCAGCCTGGATAGAAAATCCTCTTGGACTAAATCCTCCTGAATCACTTTCTAAAGCAAAAATATGGTTTTCGTTGTTTTTCTTTGAAACTTCTTCATACATCGCTCCACCTTTTCCGCCATTTTCTTCATTCATAAACAATACCACACGAATGGTGTTTTTTGGCTTGTAGTTTAGGTTTTTAAGAATACGGATCACTTCCATACTTTGTACTACTCCTGCTCCATCATCATGTGAACCGTCTGCTAAATCCCAGGAATCCAAATGCCCGCCAACAACCATAATGTTTTCCGGGTGTTCTTTTCCTGTAAGTTCACCGATTACGTTATAAGATAAAACGTCCGGTAAAGTTTCGCAGGATTGCTTGAAATAAAATTTCAAAGCCGGGTTACTTTTCAATGTTGCACTTAATAATTCTGCTCCGTTTGTACTGATTGCCGCTGTTGGAATGTATTGTTCTTTTGGTAAATCACCATAACTTTGAGCTCCTGTATGAGGAAAATCGTCTAAAC
>JBDTNT010000031.1:0-6818 GCA_039933615.1 Flavobacterium sp.
CATCTGTTGTTTTTGCAACATTCGCCGGACACGTTATTGTTGGTTTTTGTGTATCGGATACAACAGCCACAGCATTACTATTAATTGTACATGAACCTGAATTAGTTGCAATCACATAATAGCCTGTACCAGCAGAAATACCAGACCATGTAAGCCCAGATCCAGTTCCTGCTTTTACAGCCTGAACTGCAACATTACTTGAATTATATAATTGATAATTTACTCCACTTACTGAGGTAGTTGATGTTATTGAACCTCCAGAGGCAGGAATACAGATTGTACTTCCTGATAAGGAAAGTGCAACAGGCAATGCTTTAGGAGTTGTAGCAATACTAGCTGAATTATTAGCTGAATTACTATCTGTCATCGAAGCTGGTAAAGCCGCTGTATTATTATAAGATCCGGTGGCATTTACTATAGCCGTCACCTTTAATGTAACAACAGCTGATGGATCTAAATCTCCAATACTCCAAACCCCTGTAGCTGAATTATAAGTTCCTGTTGAAGGCACTGAACTTACAAAAGTATAACCGGAAGGTAATAAATCATTTATAGATACTCCTGTAGCATTGTTAAGTCCTAAATTGCTTACTGTAATTGTAAATTGAACATTAGAATTTACACATGGAGAAGCGACATCTACTGTTTTAGTCACCCCTAAGTCTGTACATAAAGTAACTGAAACAGGTTTTGACTGTGAAACAGATCCACATGATAAAGTAGATGAAACAGAATAAGAACCTGTTTTAGATGCTACATAAGTATCTGCAGTTGCGCCACTAATTGCTGTTCCGTTATAGTACCATTGATATGGAGCAAATCCGGAAGGAGTAGTTAAAGCAGCAGAACTATTAGTACATCCACCACCTGAAACATAATTTAATGTTGGATCTTCTGGCTGAGCTGCAAAATTTGAAAAGAAACCTGCCATCGAAAATCCTCCACCTTGCTGTACAATAGAAACTGTTAATTTAGCTGTACTGGAAATAGATAAAATATTTGGACTCCCAATTTGATTGTCTTCAAAATTAATCAAATACCAACCTGTAGTTCCTAATTGATGTCTTGCCGCAACTCCCGATACGGTTTCTATGTTTGTACCATTTACTAATACTACAGAACTAGCATCTTTTAAAAGTATGTATCCAAAATAAGGTAATGAACCTGTACCATAGTTTCTAAACTTTGCAGTTTCAATAAAATTCGATCCACCACAATCAGATACTGGTGCAATTGTAGAAATATCAACTTCACAAGATTGCGCCGTACCTGAATAAACTGCAACATTATTATCTGCAGAAACTCTTGAGGCTGAAAAATTTGTATTTGAAACACCGTTTAAAAAAGTAAAAAAACTTCCCGCAGTTGCTAGTGTTGTTGTCGAAGTTGATACCAAAGCACCAGTAGCAGAAAAAGCATTTACTGTTACTTTTGTATTTGGTTTTGTAGCGACTACTGTTGTTTGTTCAGCAGTATCATTACCTTTTCCTCTTTCAATAAAATATTCAGAACCCAATACAGATTCAGGAGGAATTTGATTAAAAGCGCCATCTCCACAGCCATTAGGTGTATCAATTGCTGCAGAAGTATTCATAACCGTTGGGTTTGACGATTCTACCAAAGAGCCAATCGCAGCCTTAAATAAATAACTCTGACCTGCATTTAAAGTCGCAATAACAGTTCCATTCAATTTAATTGATGTACCATTACTAATCGCCATTATAGTATAAATAGGACGTTGATCTCCATAACTATTAAAATTACCAAGCGATCCGTCTCTGTAATATCCGATTCTGTATTTTATTCCAATACCAGCATCACCAAAACTTGTTAATGCAGCATTTCCTTTAATATCCTTATCACTTCCATCTCCGCCTAAAGCATCTGACGCAACGTTTCTTAAATTTATAGATATCGGGGAACTTCCTGTGATAATTAATCCGGCTGCGTTCAAAACTGTATTGAATGCCAATGCAGGTGCTGCACTTGGCAGTCCTGCAAATCTATAAACAGCGGGAGCCCCTTTGACAGCAGTTAGATTAGCCACTAATGTACCATCACTTTTAGAAAGTACAATATTTACGGTACTCGTAGAATTTGTAGCAATTACAATTTCGTTAGCCTTACTAAAATACTGCCATGGCGCCGGTGCAATATAATGCTTCGTAAAGAACTGCGCAGAAGCATCAAAGTTTACAAATAGAAAAAAAACTAAAAATGAGATTAATTTAAATAAATTAATCCTTCTAAAAGTAAATTCACACATACACAGCTGTTGTTTGAGAAATAGAGATATCAGAAACCGAACTACTAAAGGCGATTTTCAGATTATAGAACAGATACGATAAAACGAAAGGGTTGGTTTTAAGGAATTCAAAGAAAGTTGTTTCAACAATTTTATCAGAATAACATCGCATGTGGACCATAAGGGATAATAGGATAATAGGTTTAAGACTAAATAAATATGCCTGAGATTAAATTAGTAGTTTTGGTGAACGAAAGTATGCTAAAGCCCTCTATATTAGATACATTAGTCGATTAACTACCCATAAAAACGTTGAACTACACCTTTTGTCAGTCAATATTCACATTTGATTATCAAAAAAGTAACGATTTGATAATGAATAGTTAAAAACAAACTTATTTATTGCTGATTTTTAGCATTCTTACATATTTACCGAACAAATACGCAAAATTTAACACAAGTAGACACATTTAAATAAAACACAAATCATTAACAATCAGTATGTTAATTTTTTACAGGTAAAAAAATACTTACTGAAATAAGGATTATCTCTTTTGAAAAGAAAAATAAAAAATTCTTATAAAATGGAATTTTAAAATTAGTGGAAAATAAAACTAACTTTAATTTACTGAAGAAATTTAATATTGCGTTTTAAGCCATCAAATTTTGTTCTTTTAATAGGTGAGTTTTTAAAAACAGCCCGAAAAGTCTCTTCGGTAATTTCAATCCAGTCTTTCTTTGAAAAAGAAAGCAGTTCCGGATTTGGATTAAATAATGGTTCTGAATGAGGTTTTGAGAACCGGTTCCATGGGCAGACATCCTGGCAGGTATCACAGCCGAAAGCCCATTCATCGAACTTTCCTTTCATTTCGTCAGGGATATTTTCTTTAAGTTCAATCGTATAGTACGAAATACACTTGCTTCCATCTACAACATGTGGTGCAACTATTGCCTGTGTAGGACAAGCATCAATACAGGCTGTGCAAGAACCACAATGATCTGTCGTAGCATGGTCGTATTCTAAATCCAGGTCTAAAATAAGCTCAGCAATAAAGTAAAACGACCCAACTTTCTGAGTCAGGAGGTTACTGTTTTTGCCAATCCAGCCCAAACCGCTTTTAGCAGCCCATGCTTTATCAAGAACAGGTGCTGAGTCGACAAATGCACGACCTGAGACTTCACCAATATGTTCCTGTATGGAGAAAAGAAACTCTTTCAGCTTCTCTTTTATGACAGTGTGGTAGTCCTGACCGTACGCATATTTTGAAATTTTGAAACTTTCCTGATTCTGTATTTCTTCGGGGTAATAATTAAGCAAAAGTGATACAACGCTTTTTGCATCATCTACTAATAAAGTTGGGTCTAACCTTTTATCAAAATGGTTTTCCATATAGGCCATTTGACCATTTCTGTTATTTTTTAACCAATTCTCAAGTCGTGGGGCTTCTTGTTCTAAAAATCCGGCTTTCGATATGCCACAAGATAAAAAACCAAGCCTTTTGGCTTCTTCTTTTATAAATTTTGAATATGTCTCTTTAGAATTAATCATTATCTCTTAGAGAAAACAACTTTAACACCCACAGGCTTTAAAGTAATCAATGGATTAAAATGAACTGTATTTTCAACTGAAGTAACCTTGTATTTTTTAACAATATGAGAAATTGACAGGCACATTTCATAAATAGCAAAGCCGGCTCCAATACACATTCTTGGACCAGCACCAAAAGGATAAAAATATTGCATGGAACGTTTTTTTTGTTCTCCCAGAAATCGCTCCGGATCAAACTCATCCGGATTTTCCCAATATTTAGAGTTTCTGTGCAATTCATAAAAAGAAACACCGATTAAAGTTCCTTTTTTTATATTGAATGAGCCAATTGTATCATCTTCCACGTTTTGGCGGTCTGTTATCCAGGCCGGTGGATATAAGCGCATAGACTCATTTAGAACAGCATTTGTATAAGTCATTTTTTGCAGTTGCTCTACTACATCATCTGTCTCAGATTCGATTTTGATGATTTCATCCAGTACTTTCTGCTGAATACCTGGATTGTTCCCTAACAAATGGAGTGTAAAAGTTAAAGCATTGGCTGTCGTTTCATGTCCTGCTATAAAAAGAATTTTTATTTCATCAATCAACTGACCAATAGACATTCCTTCCCCACTATCTTCATATCGTGTTTCAAGAAGCATATTAAGTAAATCATTAACCTCATTTTTTGAAGTAATCCTTTGTTCAATAATTTCCTGAATTATTCTATTATTCTCCTTAGCAAGTCCTAGATGTTTTTTCACCTGACCACTAATTGAAAACCACCAGGCTTTATGCGGAAGCCTTATTTCTTTGATTAGAAAATTCTGAACTTCTTCAATAATATACTTAATCCGATTTAGTTTTTCTTCAGCAATAGAAAATTGAAACAATGATTTAGCGACAACATTAAACGCTAATTCACTCATTACAGGAAAAAGATCAACGGCTTTTTCCTCGATTAATCCCTCTAAATCAGCAACAATAGTCTGTTTCATATTTTCAACCAGCTGATTCATTTTTTGTTTATGAAAAGCAGGTTGAATCAGTCTTCTTTGCTTTAACCAAAAATCACCATCAACAGTTAAAAGTCCTTTCCCTAAATATTTTGAAAGATAAACGGACTGAAATTTAGACTTATGATAATTCTTTTGATTTTTCTGCAGTATATATTGGGCAACATCATTATCTCTTGATAAAATTATATGTTTAGATCTTCCGATTCTAATTGAAAAAGAATCTCCAAATTTATCAAAATACCTCCTGTGAAATGGAATAGGGTTTTTACGAACTCCCTCTGAATCCAAAAAAAATCTGGATATGGAGAGCTTGGCAGGGTAATTATATTTAGTATTCTCAGACATTTTTGAAAAGAATTAAAACAATCCACCTTGAATATTCGTATTTATTTTTCCCAAGTGTTTATAAGCCTTGTCCGTAACTTCACGTCCTCTTGGAGTACGCATAATAAAACCTTCCTGAATCAGGAAGGGCTCGTATACTTCTTCTATAGTTTCACTGCTTTCAGATACAGCAGTTGCCAAAGTAGACAATCCAACTGGTCCACCCTTGAACTTATTTATAATGGTGAGTAAAATTTTATTGTCCATTTCATCAAGACCATGCGCATCAACATTAAGCGCTTTTAGCGCATAACGTGCGATTTCAAGATCTATCGTTCCGTTTCCTTTAATCTGTGCAAAATCACGAACTCTCCGCAATAAAGCATTTGCAATACGAGGTGTCCCGCGGCTGCGTCCTGCGATTTCAATTGCAGCATCCAAAGATATTGGCATTTTTAAAATAGTTGCGCTACGCTCAACGATTGTTGTTAAAAGTTCCGTGGTATAATATTGCAAACGGGAAGAAATTCCGAAACGGGCACGCATCGGTGCAGTCAATAATCCGGATCTTGTAGTAGCTCCAATTAAAGTAAAAGGATTTAAATTGATCTGAACTGTTCTGGCATTTGGACCAGATTCAATCATAATATCAATTTTAAAATCTTCCATAGCCGAATAAAGATATTCTTCAACTATTGGACTCAAACGATGAATTTCGTCAATGAACAAGACATCCCTTTCATCCAAATTGGTAAGTAAACCTGCTAAGTCTCCCGGTTTGTCTAAAACCGGACCCGAAGTAATTTTAATTCCAACTTCAAGTTCGTTAGCCAAAATGTTAGCCAAAGTAGTTTTCCCGAGTCCGGGAGGACCGTGAAAAAGAGTATGATCCAGTGCTTCACCACGTTGATTCGCAGCTGCCACAAAAACTTTTAAATTTTCTAAAACCTGATCCTGTCCTGCAAAGTCATCAAATGACAGCGGACGAAGTTTTTTTTCAAGATCTAACTCTTCTGGGTTGTATCCTTTTGTTGTAGGATCTAAGTTCTCATTCATTTTACAAAGATAGACAAAGTAATCAGTTTGTAAAAAAGTAATATCAGACTCAATGAAATTTAATCGATACAAAAAAGGCTGTCCGAATTGGACAGCCTTTTAAAATAATTTTAGTGGTGCAGAACTTCTTCACCTTCTTTCATCGGTACATTCTGAGGAACAAAATCTACATCGTGATTAGGGTTACTGTAGTCATATGGCCAACGATATACGTGAGGAATTTCACCTGGCCAGTTACCGTGAATATGCTCCACAGGAGTTGTCCATTCCAGAGTTGTAGATTTCCATGGATTCTGTACTGCTTTCTTACCGTAGAAAATACTACTGAAGAAGTTATATAAAAACACTAATTGGAAAGCTCCACCAACTAAAGCAAATGTTGTAATTAAAACATTCACATTTTGTAAATCGTCAAATAATGGAAAGTTTGTATTTGTATAATAACGTCTTGGTAAACCCGCTAATCCAATAAAGTGCATTGGGAAGAAAACTCCGTAAGCACAAACAGCTGTTACCCAAAAGTGAATATAACCTAAGTTTTTATTCAACATTTTTCCGTACATTTTAGGGAACCAGTGATAAATACCAGCAAACATTCCGTAAAGTGCAGAGATACCCATTACTAAGTGAAAGTGAGCAATTA
>JBDTNT010000032.1:0-3636 GCA_039933615.1 Flavobacterium sp.
ATGGTACTTCGTGTGCAGGAAGTTCAACTCCTAAATCTCCACGGGCAACCATTAATGCGTCACAATAGGCTACAATTTTATCCATGTTCTCAAGAGCTTCCGGCATTTCAATTTTAGCGATAATTGGAATTTTAACATCTGAATGTTTTGCAATTAATTCCTGTAAATCCTGTAAATCACGAGGAGTTTTCACGAATGAAAGTGCAATCCAGTCTACTTTTTGCTCAATAGCAAAAATAGCATCTGCAATATCTTTTTCAGTTAAAGCCGGTAAAGAAATCTTAGTATTGGGAAGATTAACTCCTTTTTTAGATTTTAATTCTCCTCCCTGGATAACTCTGGCAACAACTTCTGTTTTTTTATCTGTAGAAACAATTTCAAAAATCAGTTTACCATCATCAAGCAAAATACGCTCTCCTGCATTAACATCATTTGGAAAGTTTTGATATTTCATGAATACTTTTGAAGCAGTTCCGATAACATCTTCAGCAGTTGTAAAAGTGATAAGATCACCATCATGTACTACTGTTCCTTCTTCCATTACCCCAACTCTAAGTTTTGGTCCCTGCAAATCCCCAAGGATTGCTGTAGTGTAACCAAACTCTTCGTTCAGGCCTCTGATAATATTAATTTTTTCTTTTACTCCTTCGTAATCAGCATGCGAAAAGTTAACTCTAAACACATTTACACCTGCGTCGATCATATCCTTGATGATCTCTCTAGTTCCACATGCAGGTCCAAGTGTGGCTACAATTTTGGTTTTTTTGTTTGTAAGCATTTTTTTTAAAAAATTAAATTGTTTTTTGATTTTATTTTATTGATATCTACAGCATAAATAGCTGCGATACTCTCAATTGTATTTAGCTTTTGCTGTATGTCTGAAAAGTTTATAGCCTCACTGCTATTATCTATTTTCAGGAAAAAATCTATTTTTTTGAATTCAGGAAGTAAATGAATTGTTGTTGAAATCTCACTTTTTTCATTGGAAAACAAATTCTGGAAATCATTTGTACTCACTGAAATGATTTCATTTTTATTCTGAATCAAATTCCATGAAACGTCTTTATCTACATCATAATAATAGAATCTTGAAAAATTTGCCTCACCTTCCTTAGTCTGAGCGTGAATCTCGTTTTTGCTCTTACTTAAGTTTATTGGAAGTTTTTTATTGATAAAATATGCCAATCGATAATCTTCTAATGAAGTATGAATTGCCATTAAATAATAATCAATTTCGTCAAATTCGTCTAAATCCAATCTATGAATTGCCATATCATGAAAAATCAAGTTGTAAATATACTATTTCTAGCGGAGCATCAATAATTAAGATTAGCTTGTTTTTGTTAATTTATAAACGAAAACGTTGTAGCTTTAACAAAGCCATGCTATTTATGTAGTTATTTCTTATCTATTTTTTCCTGAAATGCAAAATAAGCACGCTGTGATGCTTTTTCTTCTGCTTTCTTTTTTGAAGTTGCTCTTGCCCTTGCAATTACTTTATCGTCTATACTTAATTTCACACCAAACAAGCGTTGTCCGTCAATTCCGTTATCTTCAAAAATATCATAATGAAAGATTCTCTTTTCTTTCTGACACCATTCGATAACCAAGCTTTTATAACTGATTACTTTCCCTTCAAGCCGGGCGATATCGACATACGGCGCAACGACTCTTTTTTGAATAAACTTTTCACAATAAGGATATCCTTTATCCAGATAAATAGCTCCAATAAGTGATTCAAAAATATTACCATGAATGTTTTCTCCAAAATGCTGAATAGGCACTTTGCTTTCTACAAACCGAACCAGATTTAAATCTTTCCCTAATTCATTCAGATGCTCACGACTTACAATTTTTGAACGCATCTTGGTTAAATATCCTTCGTCTCCATTAGGCGCTTTGTCAAACAAATGCGCTGCAATTACTGCACTTAACATAGCGTCTCCTAAAAATTCTAAACGTTCGTAATTAATCGCATGTCCAAATTCGTCCAGTTTGTTAGACGATCTGTGTGTAAAAGCTTTCTTATAAAAACTTATTGAAGAAGGCTCAAAACCAAGTATTTTCTGAATAGTGTCAAAAAAAATCCCGTCTTCTTGAGAACGGGATTTTGAAAATATTTTTTTGATAATATTCATAGACAAAACTAGTCAACTAATTTTTTAAACAATACACAAGCATTGTGTCCGCCAAAACCAAAAGTGTTACTCATCGCAACATTTACTTCTCTTTTTTGCGGCTTGTTCAGAGTAAGGTTTAGTGCAGGATCAATGTTTTCATCAACAACCGTATGGTTAATCGTTGGAGGAACAATACCGTGTTTCATTGCCAGAATAGAAGCAATTGCTTCAATAGCTCCGGCAGCACCCAATAAATGTCCTGTCATAGATTTTGTTGAATTGATATTGATGTTTTTTGCATGACTTCCAAAAACAGCACTGATTGCTTTTAGTTCGGCCACGTCTCCTAATGGAGTAGAAGTTCCGTGAGTGTTGATGTGATCAACATCTTCAGGGGTCATTCCCGCATCTCTCAATGTGTTTTTCATTACTGCAATAACTCCAATTCCCTCAGGATGAGGTGCAGTTAAGTGGTAAGCATCAGATGACATTCCGCCTCCGCCAACTTCACAATAAATCTTAGCGCCCCTTGCTATAGCATGTTCGTATTCTTCAAGAACCAAAGCTCCTGCTCCTTCTCCTAAAACAAAACCATCTCTGGTTGCATCAAAAGGTCTCGAAGCCGTTTCCGGACTTTCGTTTCTTGTAGATAAAGCGTGCATAGAGTTAAAACCTCCCATACCTGCAATAGTAATGGCAGCTTCTGAACCACCTGATATAATAACATCACACATTCCTAAACGAATGTAGTTGAAAGCATCAATTAATGCATTTGCAGAAGATGCACATGCAGAAACAGTCGTATAATTAGGTCCCATATAACCATTACGCATTGAAATATGCGCTGGTGCAATATCGGCAATCATTTTAGGAATAAAAAACGGATTGAATTTTGGAGTTCCGTCACCTTTAGCGTAATAAATTACTTCTTCCTGAAAGGTTTCCAAACCTCCGATTCCTGCTCCCCAGATAACACCAACTCTTTCTTTGTCGATATTATCATTAGTAAGTCCTGCATCTTTAATAGCTTCATCACTGGCAGCAACAGCATATTGAGCAAATTTGTCTAATCGTCGTGATTCTTTACGATCCATAAAATCTTCAATATTGAAGTTTTTTACTTCACAGGCAAACTTGGTTTTATGCTTTTCTGTATTATAATACGTGATAGGAGCGGCTCCGCTAACTCCATTCAAAAGTGCCTCCCAATAATCCTGGATATTATTCCCGATAGGAGTAAGAGCACCTAATCCTGTTACAACAACTCGCTTTAACGTCATAAATATGTATTTTGTACTTTAAACAAATAAAACCCACGCTTTCTTAACTGTAGTGTTACTTAAGAGCTATGGGTATTACAATATAAATATATCTTTTTGATTGAAAATCAATCTAATTTTAAATTTTAAAAAAAATAATAACACCCGATATTTTATAAGAATACAAAAGATCGGGTGTGGTATTATTATTTTTTAGCTTCCTCGATATAAGAAATAGCTTGACCAACAGTAGCAAT
>JBDTNT010000033.1:0-7294 GCA_039933615.1 Flavobacterium sp.
GTTTTATATGATCCTAAAGAATGGCAACCATATCGAGCTTTTATAAAATGCATTTTTGCTAAAACTTATAAAGATGCAATTATAGATTTTCAGGATTGCATAAACAAATATGGCAATGGATACAGAATGGATCATAGCTATAGTTTTTACATAGGACTATGTTATCTACAATTAAATGAATATGAAAAGGCTGAAAAAATATTCAAAAAATACAACGATAATCTGTTCAAAAACAGAGATGGTTTAGAGCATCCTACAGCATTATTTTATTATGGAATTGCAAAATATGAATTAAAACAATGGACTGAAGCCATAGTATTATTTGATAAAGCATTAAAAATTTATCCAAATTTTTCAGATGCAAAATATTATAAGTCAATATGCATGATTAAATTAGGTGCAAATCGGGAGGAAATTAAGATCTTATATACACAGGCAAAAGAGGATGCGAAAATTGGATATACTATAAATGAAGATAATACTATTTATGAATCGTACCCATATCAGGTAAGGTGGAAATTTTAATCACAAACATTCCTAGAGGTCTTAATCGATAATAACTAAAAGAATATTTGCAATTGACTTAAAGAATAAAATAATGATTAAAAAAAAGTTTCCGCATTTCAAGCAATTAGATAATAAAGATTGCGGTCCAACTTGCTTACGAATGATTGCTAAATATCATGGCAAAACTTTTTCAAGAGAATTTTTAAGAGATAAAGCAAATATAACAAAGCTTGGTGTAACAATGGCAGGAATTGCCGAGGCTGCCGAAGCTATTGAAATGCGAACCCTTGGTATGCGTATTCCGTTAGAAAGCTTAATAAATGAAGCTCCAACTCCATTTATTGTACCTTGGCGACAAAAGCATTTTATTGTAGTTTACAAAACATCTAAAACAAAAATCTGGGTTGCAGATCCTGCCCAGGGTTTACTTACTTATTCTCATGAAGATTTTAGAAATGCATGGACTGATACAATAGACACAACAGGATTTGTTTTAATATTAGAACCTAATACAAAATTTATTGAGCAGGATGATGATAAAGGAAACTCTAAGGGATTTTCTTTTTTATATCCTTATTTTAAGCCATATAAAAAGTTAGTTTATCAAATATTTATAGGATTGTTTGTTGCTACAATTATCCAATTCATATTGCCATTTTTAATGCAATCGATAGTTGATGTTGGCGTTAATAATCAGGATATCCCTTTTATTTATTTAATACTTATTTCTCAATTTGTCCTTATTTTGTCACAAACTTTGGTTAGTGTTTTCAGAGAATGGATTTTAATACATATAACAAGTAGGTTTAACATAAAAATGATTTCCGATTTTTTATATAAAATGCTGAAATTACCTGTAAATTATTTTGAAACCAGAAATTCGGGAGAACATCTACAAAGAATTACAGATCATACTCGCATTCAAAACTTCATCTCTTCTTCAAGTTTGAACATGATTTTTTCAATAGTAACCTTCTTTATATTTAATGCAATTCTGGCTTATTATGATTTGACCATTTTTTTAGTGTTTTTAATTGCATCCTTTCTTTATGTTGGCTGGACTTTTTTCTTTTTAAAGAAAAGGGCTGAACTAGATTTTAAAAGATTTGATCAACTGTCTCAAAACCAGACATCATTAATTCAAATTATTAATGGAGTTAAAGAAATTAAAATAAATAATTCGCAAAGAAAAAATCGCTGGAAATGGGAATTCAATCAGATCAGTTTATATAAAACCTCTTTAAGCACGCTAAAACTGGCACAATATCAAACCATTGGTGCTAATTTCATCAATGAATTTAAAAATATTATAATCACATTTCTTTCAGCTAAAGCAGTTGTAGATGGTAATTTAACATTGGGAATGATGACTTCGATACAATTTATCGTTGGTCAGCTTAATATGCCACTAGGAAACTTTGTTTTATTTATTCAATCCTGGCAAGATGCAAAAATAAGCTTAGAACGTTTAGCACAGGTGCATTTAAGTGATGACGAAGATGTTGCTTCAGCTCATAAAGCAAAAGAATTACCTCAAGACAAATCAATTATTTTAAAAGATTTATCTTATCGTTATGGTGGGAAATCCTCACCTTTAATTTTAAAAAATATTAATTGTATTATCCCCGAAGGCAAAACTACAGCTATAGTTGGTGCGAGTGGAAGTGGCAAAACTACTCTAATGAAATTGCTTTTGAAATTCTATAGTCCTACAGTTGGAAGTATCAATATTGGATCCATTAATTTGAATGATATTCATAATGATTTTTGGAGATTAAACTGCGGAGCTGTCATACAGGATACTTTTATGTTTAATGACACTATTGGAGGAAACATTTCAGAATCTGAACAAAATGAAATCATTAACAGAGATAAACTAAATAATGCAGCATTCGTAGCCAATATTGAAGATTTTATTACAAAGCTACCTAATAAATATAATACAGAATTAGGTACGTCGGGAATACGACTAAGTGGCGGTCAAGAACAAAGAATTATGATTGCAAGAGCAGTTTACAAAGACCCTTTCTATTTATTCTTTGACGAAGCTACAAGTGCTCTGGATGCCAATAATGAGAAAGTAATTATGGAAAACCTGAACAATTTCATTCATGGAAAAACAGCTATAATTATTGCACATAGATTAAGTACTGTAAAAAGTGCAGATAATATTATCGTCCTTGAAAATGGCGAAATTGTAGAGCATGGAAATCACAATGATTTGACGAAGCTAAAAGGTAAGTATTACGAATTAGTAAAAAATCAACTAGAATTAGGAAATTAAAATGGAAGAACTAAATGATGGATTGAAAATTTATAGTGAAGAAGTAAGAGATGTTTTATCTGCTCCTCCTATAGCCATTCAAAAATGGGGTAACACAATTTTGTTATTATTTATTATAATCCTATTTTTAATATCTTGGTTTGTGAAATATCCCGATATCATAACATCACAAATTATAATAACGACAAATATTCCTCCTCAAAAATTAATCGTTAAATCAACAGGGAAAATTGAAGCCATTTTAGTCAAAGACAAAGTAATCGTAAAACAAAATACACCACTAGCTATTCTTGAAAATTCTGCTAATTATGAAGATGTCTTTCTTCTAAAGAAAATTTTAGATACTATTAATATAGATAAAACCAAATTCCCGTTTGAAAAATTAAAATTTGCTGAGTTGGGTAATATTGAAAGTTCGTACGCAAATTTCAAAAAAGAAAGTATTGCTGATGAACTTAATTCACAACTTCAACCATACAAAATAGAAAAAACCTCTCAAAATTATGAAGCAATTCAAATTAAAGATCGCTTAAGCTTACTAGAATCGCAAAAAGAAATTACTATAAAAGAACTGGCTCTTCAGAGGAATGACTTAGATCGGTATGAGATTTTATATAAAAAAGAAATATATTCTTCGCAAGAAGTAGAAAAACAAACACTTCTTTATCTACAGGCTCAAAAAGAATACAAAGTTCTATTAAGTACAATTTCTCAACTAAAATCCTCATTAAATGAACTTCATAAAAATAAAAAAACAACCCATCTTAATGAACGTAAGGAAGATATAAATGTCGAAAATAATAAAATCCAAGCCTTCTACCTGCTAAAAAACGCACTGAAAGAATGGGAATTAAGTTACGTTTTACAGTCTTCTATTAACGGAACCGTAAGTTTTCTACAAATTTGGTCTAAAAACCAAACTCTTGAAGCGGGACAAACTATTTTTGCAATAGTCCCTATCAATGAAAACGGTTATATTGGTAAAATAAAAGCAACTGCTCTAAATTCTGGAAAAATAAAAACTGGTCAAAAAGTAAATATCAAATTAATTAATTTTCCAAGTAGAGAGTTTGGTATTATTAAAGGAATAGTAAATACAATTTCATTGACCCCCGATAAAGAAGGTAATTTACTAATTAACGTTGACCTTCCCAAAGGTCTAGAAACCTCTTATAAAAAAAATATAGTTTTTCAACAAGAAATGCAAGGCAGTGCTGATATTGTAACTGACGATTTAACACTCATTGAACGACTGCTATATCAATTTAGAGATTTATTTAAAAGATAAGTTTGTTTTAAATTGATAATGCACAATTAAAAGAATTGCAAATCAAAGTAAATCTGAAGATCTTCCAAAAGATATCTTTTTCAGAAATAGATATTAAGTATAAAAAATACACATAAATTTAAAAAGGAACGATAGGTTTAAAAAACTTATAGCTCCTTTTTTTACCCCTCCAATAAGTAAAAAAGTTCCTACTTTTTAACATATCTTTAATGATTGTCATTTTAAAGTATGACATATCAAAGGAGAAGCAAAATAAATAGTAAAAACACTGTAAATCAATAATTTTTACAAAAAATTAACACCTTATTGTCTTTTGTATGAATATATATATTACATTTGCTTCATTATAAATTATTATTACAATTACAATGCGTACAGGTACAGTAAAATTTTTCAATGAATCTAAAGGTTATGGATTTATTACAGACGAAGAAACAGGAAAAGACATCTTCGTTCACGCTTCAGGAATTAACGCGGAAGAATTACGCGAAGGTGACCGAGTAAGCTACGAAGAAGAAGAAGGAAGAAAAGGGAAAGTTGCTGCTAAAGTAGCAGTAATCTAAGAAAAATATAGCAATTTATTTTTTTTGCCTCTGAATGGTTTTAAAACGTTTCGATTTATTTCGAAACGTTTTTTTTTGCTCAAATCTTAAAAAAATATTAAAAAAAGCAAAAGTTATTTATAATGAATAAAAATTAGGCATAAACACTCTTTAGCAACCTACTTAAATCCTTTTTTAGCTTGTGATTTACAGAGTTGGAAGCTATCTTTGTGGCTTATTTTTTAAGTAAAAATCCCTAAGTTTATGCAATCTGATCAATACAGCTATCTTCCTATTTTAATGCAGCTAATTCTTGCTGTTGGTTTTGTGGTAGGAACTATCATTATTTCCGGAAAATTAGGCCCAAAAAGAACCTCTGAAATTAAAGATAAGAATTTTGAGTGTGGAATCGAATCTGTGGGTAACGCCCGTATTCCTTTTTCAGTTAAATATTTCCTGGTAGCCATTCTTTTTGTATTGTTTGACGTAGAGGTGATTTTCCTTTATCCATGGGCAGTAAATTTTAAAGAACTTGGAGTGGAAGGAATGCTGAAAATGATTGTTTTCATGGCGCTGCTTTTGGTTGGTTTCTTTTATATCATCAAAAAGAAAGCTTTAGACTGGGAATAAGAACGATTTTAGATTTTAGATTATCGATTTTAGATTCCAAACCAAATCGCAATTTAAAAACTAGATTCTTCAAATAGAAATGATTTAAAAAAATTGATTTTTGATTTATCCGATTTACCCAAATCTAAAATCAGAAATCTAAAATCTAAAATAAAATGAGCGATTCAAATGTAAATATGGTTGCACCGCCAGAAGGAGTTGTAGGAGAAGGTTTCTTCGCTACAAAACTAAATGATGTTGTAGGTTTAGCAAGAGCCAACTCATTATGGCCTCTTCCTTTTGCAACTTCATGTTGTGGCATCGAATTCATGGCAACAATGGCTTCACATTATGACTTGGCAAGATTTGGTTCTGAGCGTGTGAGTTTCTCTCCACGTCAGGCAGATATGCTGATGGTAATGGGAACTATTTCTAAAAAAATGGCACCAATCTTAAGACAGGTTTATGAGCAAATGGCAGAACCCCGATGGGTAATTGCTGTTGGAGCATGTGCTTCGTCAGGCGGGATTTTTGATACTTACTCTGTTTTACAGGGAATTGACAAAGTTATACCTGTTGATGTTTATGTACCGGGATGTCCTCCAAGACCGGAACAGATTGTGGATGGTGTAATGAAACTACAGGAATTAGTAAGAAGCGAATCTGTAAGACGCAGAAGTTCTCCGGAATATCAGGAATTATTAGCTTCATATAATATCTCATAAAATGGCATTAGAAAATACCCTGATTCAAGATAAACTTACCGAAACATTTGATTCAAGTGTTTTTAACTTTCAAGAGGAAAGAGATATTTTTTCACTGGAAACAACAGCTGACAAAATCACTTCTTTGATTCTTTTCCTTAAAAATGATACTGATTTACGTTTTCACTTTTTAACTGATTTATGTGGCATTCATTATCCTGATAATGAAGCGGACCGTCAGTTTGCAATCGTATATCATTTACATAACTGGTACGAAAACAAGCGTATCAGAGTCAAAGTTTATATTAACGGCGAAAAAACGGAGATAAAAACGATTTCAAATATTTTCTTAAGTTCAAACTGGATGGAAAGAGAAACCTACGATTTCTTTGGCGTTAACTTTATTGGTCACCCGCAATTGAAACGTATTTTGAATATGGATGAAATGATCTCTTTCCCGATGCGAAAAGAATTCCCGATGGAAGACAGCGGAAGAACCGATAAGGATGACAGATTCTTTGGAAGAACAACAACAAATTGCTAAAAAATAAATAATTCAACATTATAAAATGTCAGAACTATTATTACCCCCAGAGCATCGATATGCTAAAATAATTAAAGAGAAACTAAACGAAGACGGAAGCGAGCTTTCGGTATTGAATTTAGGTCCGACTCACCCTGCTACTCATGGTATTTTTCAGAATATCTTATTGATGGATGGTGAAAGAATTCTTGAGGCTGAACCAACTATTGGTTACATCCACAGAGCTTTCGAAAAAATTGCCGAAAATCGTCCATTTTATCAAATTACACCTCTTACAGACCGTATGAACTATTGCTCCTCTCCTATCAACAATATGGGATGGTGGATGACTTTAGAAAAATTATTAAATATTGAAGTTCCTAAAAGAGCGCAATATTTAAGAGTTATCATAATGGAATTGGCCCGTATTACGGATCACTTAATTTGTAACTCAATTTTAGGGGTTGATACTGGTGCTTATACCGGTTTCTTGTATGTATTTCAATTCAGAGAAAAAGTTTACGAGATTTATGAAGAAATTTGTGGCGCTCGTTTAACAACAAATATGGGAAGAATTGGCGGTTTCGAAAGAGATTGGTCTCCAGAGGCTTTCCGCAAATTGGATGTGTTTTTAAAAGACTTTCCAGTTGCCTGGAAAGAATTTGAAAACCTATTCGAAAGAAACAGAATTTTTATTGACAGAACTGTAAATGTAGGTGCAATTACTGCTGAACAAGCAATGGCTTACGGATTTACAGGTCCAAACTTACGTGCTGCCGGAGTTGATTACGATGTTCGTGTTGCACAACCCTATTCTTCTTACGAAGATTTCGATTT